>JAJZPX010000129.1 GCA_021811025.1 Actinomycetes bacterium | reverse complement strand
CTCGGGCGCGACGCCCGTCTTCTCCTTCACGCCCGCCTCGTCGTACACGACGATGTCGGTGATGCCCTTGCGCGTGCTCACGACCTCGACGGCCGGGTCCTCGACCAGCTGAAGCGCGTCGCGGTCCCCGGTCACCAGCAACACGCGCACGCGCTCGGCCTTGCCGCGCTCCGCAAGCGTGCCGAGCAAGTCGTCGCCCTCCCATCCCGGCGACTCCACGATCGGCACCGCAAGCGCCTCAAGCACCTGCTTCACCATCGGGAACTGCACCTTGAGCTCGTCGGCCATGGGCGGGCGCTGCACCTTGTAGCGCTCGAGCACCTCGGTGCGGAACGCGGGCTTGCCTTGGTCGAAGGCGACCACGACGCCGTCCGGCCTGAGGTCGGACACCATCTTGACGAGCATCGAGGTGAACCCGAACACGGCGTTGGTGGGACGGCCGTCGGGGGCGGTCAGGGTCGGCGGGAGCGCGTGGAACGCGCGGTGCACCAGGCTGTTGCCGTCGACGACGGCGACGACGCGGTCGGTCATCGGAAGACCTTTCGAGTAGCTTGCGGCGGCGCTCGCGCCGCCATGAGGATTGTACCGAAGGTCACACTCCGGCCGCTCGTCGCTCTCTGCGGACCCTCCGTCGTGCCGCCACAGCTCAAGAGCCGCGTGCCTCAAGCCGAACACTAGAGAACCGCCGGCAAAGAGTGCAGAAGAAGGGGCAACGATTGGATCCGAACGGCAGCCGCTCGAGCGAACGGGTCGACCTCGCGTCCGTCGGCGCGCCGCTCGACCTGCAGCAGGTGCTCGATGCGTTCCCCTACTCCGTTCTCATCGTCGACGACGACCACCGCATCGTGGCCGCCAACGCCGCGCTTTGCGATGAGATCTCCGCATCCCGGGACGAGCTGCTCGGCAAGCCCTGCCCCTCGACGGTCCACGGCGCCGCCCGCTTCCCCCACCGCCCGCTCGGCGCCGCGGAATCGAGCGGCGAGTCGGAGACCAGGGAGATCAGGGACGAGACCTCCGGGGGTTGGCGCCTCTCGTCCGTCTACCAGGCGACGGACGCGAACGGCCGCAGGGTATGGGTGCACACCTCGCTCGACATCACGTCCCTCAAGCAGGCGCAGTCGCGCGAGCGGGCGGCCCACGAGCGCCTGTACCAGACGCTCCAGGCGACGCTCCGGCTGACGGCGCGGGCGGTCGAGGCGAAGGACCCGTACACGGCGGGCCACCAGCGCCGCGTCGCCCGGCTGTCCGCCGCGATCGCCGAAGCCCTCGGCGTTGCTTCGCCCTCGGTCGAAGCCATCTCGATGGCGGCCTCCGTCCACGACCTGGGCAAGATCGGCATCCCGTCGGAGGTGCTCAACAAACCCGGCAAGCTCACCGACGAGGAGTTCGAGCGCATCAGGCAGCACCCGCTCATCGGCTACTCCATCCTCGAGCCGATCGAGTTCCCGTGGCCGATCGCCGCGATGGTGCTCCAGCATCACGAGCGACTCGACGGGTCGGGATATCCGGCCGGCCTGTCGGGAGACGAGATCATGCCGGAGGCTGCCATCATCGCGGTGGCCGACGTCGTCGAGGCGATGTCGCTCGACCGGCCGTACCGCCCGGCCCTCGGCGTCGAGACGGCTCTCGATATCCTGCAAACGGCGCGCGGAACGTGCTTTCGGTCCGACGTCGTGGACGCGTGCGCCCGGCTGTTCGCCGAGGGGTTCGCGCTCGAGGGGGACCATCCCGTCGTCTCGATGTAGCGTCCGGTCGGGTATGCTCGGCGCTTCCTCGGGGCGGTCCGCCGGCGGCGTACCCGCTCGTCACCCGATGCTCGCGCGCGCGTCTCCGCCCACCGCGGGCCGGGGAGACTCGCGACGTGGAGACAAGGAGGTGGCACCATGGCGTATCCGGAGAAGAGCGTGTCGTACGAGGACGTTCGCGCGGGGAGCACCTGGGCGATAGCCGAGGGGGTCGTGCTCGTCATCCTCGGGCTGATCGCGATGTTCGCGCGCTACGCGGTCCTAACCGCGCTGGTGCTCGCGTTCCCCCTGTACCTGATCGTCAAAGGGCTGCTCGAGGTGATCGCGGCGTTCAGGACCCAGGCCGCGGGCGGCTCCCTGTGGGACCTCGCGTTCGGGATAATCGCGATCCTGGCCGGCGTGCTGTTGTTCGCGCAACCGGTCCTGACGGGGCTGACGGTCGTCGTGATCCTCGCGGCGTACTTCTTCGTCGAGGGCATCGCCAGGCTCGCGATCGGACTGACGGCGCGGACTCCGGGGAGCGGCTGGGGGTGGGTGCTCGCGGTCGGAGTGCTCGACGTCGTCCTCGGCGTCGTCATGGTCGCTTACCCGGCCGCCACGCTCAACGTGATCGCGTTCCTGATCGGCCTCAACATCCTGGCGGCGGGCATCGCGATGATCGCGATCGGCGCGATGGATAGGACGAGGCACGTGCCGACGGGAGTGACGCCCGCCTAGCGCGGCAGGTGAGGCGAGCGGCGGAGCGGCCGCGACTAGTCGCTCCGCCAGAGGTAGCCGACGTTGCGCACGGTGACGAGCCGGTTCGAGAGCTCGGCCCCGACCTTCGCCCGAATGCGCCGCACGTGCACGTCCACGGTGCGCGAGCCGCCGTAGTACTCGCTGCCCCACACGCGGCGCAGCAGCACCTCGCGGCTGTACGCCCGGTTGGGGTGCGTGACGAGGAACGTGAAGAGCGCGTACTCGAGGTAGGTGAAGTCGATCGGCTCGCCCTCGAGATAGGCCTGGTACGTGGCGAGGTTGATCGTGAGCGCGCCCACTCGGACGAGCTCCTGCTCCGTGGCCTCCTCGCCCGGCCAGAGGAGCTGGCGCACTCGCGCCGCGACCTCGTCCGAGGTTCCGCCCCGCACCATGAAGTCCGACGTCAGGCGGATCGGCAGGCGGAGTCCGGGCAGCGCCTCGGACTCCACGACGAGGAACAGGGCGATCTCCTGCCCGGTCGCGTTCGCGTTCTCAACGATCTGCGTCAGCACCTCGGGGCTGCGCCCCCCGTCGAGCACGACCAGCTCGACCTCGCCCTTGGCCAGCTGCGCCTGCAGCTCGTTAAGGGGTATCTCCGAGATCGCGGCGTCGAGTCCGAGGAGCGCGCTGCGCAACCACCCCCGGGTGTGCGCGTCGTTCGACGCGACCAGCACCTTCTTCATGTGCATAGTGTAGCGCTCCAGTTCGTGGCGGCGGACGGCGCGGGGGCGCCGGTGCTTGCCCGGCGCCCCCGCTCGATGCCCTCGTCTCGCGCCCGGCGAGCTAGATGACCGAGAGGTACCGCTCGAGCTCCCACTGCGACACGTTCTGGATGAAGTCGGCCCACTCGGCCTTCTTGTTCTCCACGTAGAACGTGTGGATGTGCTCGCCGAGGACCTCCTTCATGAGCTCCGAACGCTCGAACAGCTCGATCGCCTCGCCGAGGTTCTTCGGCAGCGTCTTGATGCCCGCCTCGGCCAGCTCGGCGTCCGTCATCTTGAAGATGTTGTTGGAGGCCTCGGGCGGCAACGTCAGGCCCTCCTCGATACCCTTCAGGCCCGCGCCGAGCATGACGGCGAAGGCGATATACGGGTTGCACGACGGATCCGGCGAGCGGAGCTCGACGCGCGTCGCGGCCTCCTTGCCGGGCTTGTACATCGGCACTCGCACCATCGCCGAGCGGTTGCGGCGCGCCCAGCTCACGTACACGGGAGCCTCGAAGCCCGGGATCAGGCGCTTGTAGCTGTTGACGAGCGGGTTCGTCACCGCGCAGAACTCGGGAGCGTACTTCAGCAGACCGGCGATGTACTGCTTGCCGATGGTCGAGAGGTTGAAGCCCTCGGGGTCCTTCGCGTCGAAGAAGGCGTTGCCGTCCTTCGTGAACAGCGACTGGTGCGTGTGCATTCCCGAGCCGTTCTGGCCCTGGATGGGCTTCGGCATGAAGGTCGCGTACACGCCGTTGGCGAACGCGATCTCCTTCACGACCAGGCGGTAGGTCATGACGGCGTCGGCCATCGTGAGCGCGTCCTGGTAGCGCAGGTCGATCTCGTGCTGCGACGGGGCCACCTCGTGGTGCGAGTACTCGACCGGGATCCCCATCTTCTCGAGCGTGAGCACGGTGTCGCGGCGAAGGTCGCTCGCGATGTCCAGTGGCGTGAGGTCGAAGTAGCCGCCCTCATCGAGCACGTCGGTGCCCTGGTCGTCGGCGAAGTAGAAGTACTCGAGCTCGGGGCCCACGTACATGGTGTAGCCCATGTCGGCGGCCTTCTTCAGCATGCGCTTCAGCGCGTAGCGCGGGTCGCCCTCGAACGGCGTCCCGTCGGGCTTCATGACGTCGCAGAACATGCGCGCCACGCCCTTCTCCTCGGGCCGCCACGGCAGGACCTGGAACGTCTCCGGGTTCGGGAACGCCACCATGTCCGACTCCTGAATGCGTGTGAAGCCGTCGATCGAGGAGCCGTCGAAGCCCATGCCCTCCTCGAACGCGCCCTCGATCTCGGTGTCGGTGACCGCGAACGACTTCAGCACGCCGAGCACGTCCGTGAACCAGAAACGCACGAAGTGGACGCCGCGCTCCTCTATCGACTTGAGCACGAAGTCCTTGTCGAACTTGGCAGCTGCCATACCTTCCTCCTCTTCGGGAACGGCCGACGGCCCAGCGGGCCGTGGAAGCTCGCGGGCTACTACGTAGAACTTACGGCCCGCGTTGTTTCGGGCGTGTTAATGAACGCTTCCCCGACCAGCCCTGTCCCTATCCCGCGTACAGCTTCCCGTACGGCCGGTGGCTGACCGGCACGAGCTTCGTGAACGCGACCGACAGCACCTCGTCGAGGTTCATCCCCTGCGCCTCGCAGAAGTCGGCGAGGATGGGCGTGAGGCGCCCCATGTCCTCCTCGTCGGCCGTGAAGATGCCGCACTCCTTGCCGATCTGCCACGGCTCGACCGCGCCGCGCAGGAAGATCGCGCCGCCGTGCATGCCGGTCCCGCAGAAGCCCCCCACAAGCGGCTGCTCGGGGAACTGCGTGTTCATGCCGAGCAGCACGAGGATGCCGCCGGCCATGTACTCGCCGAAGAAGTCGCGCGCCTTGCCGCCGCACACCATGATCGGCACGAGGTCCTCGTACGCTTTCATGTGGATGCCGACGCGGTAGCCGACGTCGCCCTTGATGAAGACGCGCCCGCCGCGCATGCCGTACCCCAGCACGTCGCCCGCGTCGCCGTGCACCACCACCCGCCCCGCGTTCATCGTGTTGCCGACGCCGTCCTGCGCGTTCCCGAAGACCTCGATGGCGGGGCCGTCCATGAACATCGCCATGTCGTTGCCGGGCGTGCCGTGGATCTCGATGCGCCGGTCCTTGCCCGCAAGGCCGGTGCCTATGTAGCGCTGACCGTTCACGTTCTCGATCGCGACCGTCTTCGCACCCGCCTCGAACGCGCCGCGCACGGCCTCGTTCAGGTTGCGGTAGTACACGCCGTCCGCGTCGATGGTCGCGACGTCGCCGTCGCGCGCGACGACCGGCTCGACCTTCGCGTAGCCCTCGATCGGTTCCGACTTCACCGGGTTCATGGCGGCTCCCCTACATCCCCGCGGGCTTCACGCCCAGGATCCTGCACGTCTGCTCGTCCAGCCCCACCGCGCGCAGCCGCTCGCGCGACCCGCGCAGAGACTCGATCGCGTTCACGCCGAGCGCGCCGAGGATCTCCTGGAGCTCGTGGCTCCAGGCGTGGACGAGGTTGATGAGCCGCTGCGCCCCCCAGTCGGGGTCGATGCGCCGCGTCAGCTCGGGCTTCTGCGTGGTGATGCCCCAGCTGCAGGAGCCCGTGTGGCAGCTCTGACACAGGTGGCATCCGAGAGCCATCAGCGCCGCGGTGCCTATCGCGACCGCGTCGGCGCCGAGCGCGATGGCCTTCGCGAGGTCGGCCGAGGAGCGGATCGACCCGGCGGCGACGATGGACGCCTGGTTGCGGATGCCTTCCTCGCGCAGCCGCTGGTCCACAACCGCGATCGCGACCTCGACCGGGATACCGACATGGTCGCGGATGATCGTGGGAGCCGCGCCGGTGCCGCCGCGGAAGCCGTCGAGGTACACGTAGTCGGCGCCCGC
>JAJZPX010000128.1 GCA_021811025.1 Actinomycetes bacterium | reverse complement strand
ACGACACTTGGTGGAGCAGATTGTCGTCGGTGTAGGTCTGGGTGGACGTGTGTCCGTCGGCGAACGTCGTCGACGTGAGGTTGCCGGCAGGGTCGTATTGGTAGCTCCAGACGTGCCCGAGTGGATCGGTGACGGACGCCGGAAGACCGTTGGATGTGTAGGCGTAGCGAGAGGTCCGACCGCGAGCGTTTCTAACGGACGACAGGTTGTAGTCGCGGTCGTACGTGTAGCTCGTCGTGCCGCCAAGAGCATCTGCGACGCCCCTCAGCTGGTTCATGACGTCGTAGCTGAAGGTCGTCGTGTTCGAACGAGGGTCGGTGACGCTCGTGAGGTTGCCGGCGTCGTCATATCCCAAGGAGACTCGGTGGCCAAGCGGATCAGTGACCGCGACCGGCTTCCCAAGCGAGGTGTACGTGACTTCCACGCTCCGTTGCAGAGGATCTGTCGCCCGCGTGAGGTGACCGGCGGCGTCGTAGGTGAAGCGAGTGGGATTCCCCAGCTGGTCGGTCACTCCGCTCAGGTTGCCTGATGCATCGTAGCTGTATGAGACAGTCGCGCTACCGAGGTGCGTCGCCGAGAGCTGCCCGTTGGGGTAGTGGTCGAACGTGACGGTGCCTGCGACGTTGGACACGGAGGTGAGTGACTTCCCGCTGGCGTCGTACCCGTAGCTCGTTCGAATCCCGTCAGCGTCTTGCGCCCAGAGGAGGTTGTTGTTCGTCCCGTAGCCGGCAGTGGCCGTGTGGTTCTCGGCGTCCGTGATACTCGTGACATTGCCGTTTCCGTCGTAGCCGAGGTGCGCGGAGTGCCCGTTGCCGTCGGTGACCGAATCGACGTAGCCTGCCGCGTTGTACGTTCGACTGCTGGTGCCGCCCGCTTCGTCTGACACTGATGTCGATCGGTACTCGCTGTCCCAGTGGTACTCCTTCGAGAATCCTCGTCGAGTCGTGGCAGCGGTCACGCCGAGTGTCGAATCGTAGCTCATCGTCACGATGCTGCCGTAGCCATCGTGCTGAGACACGACCTGCCCTTGACGGTAGGTGTTCGTGACATAGGGCCTGTCCGCGTGGCCGGGGGAATACGCTGCTGTCACCCGATGGTGCGCGTCGTACGCGTAGCGCGAGACGTCCCCGTCGACATCCGTCACGGAGGTGAGATCGCTGGTGAGGGTGTCGTACGTGTAGCTGACTTGCCGGCCGGCACTGTCCGTCACCTTCGTGATGCGCTTACTCGAGTCGTAGGTGAAGCTGAGAGAGCGTGCACCGGATCCGGTGACGGAGAGCAGCTTCGACTGCGCGAACGACGGATCGCCACTCGACATGCTGGCCGGACCGTCGTAGGCGAACGTGAGCGAGTTGCCAAAGCGATCGTACTGTCCGGTCATGCGACCGCTGGAGTCGAAGTTGACGTGCGACTGATCCGGCGAGCTCAACGTGAATGAGCCGTCGGCGTGCTTCGAGAGCACGTCCCGTATCGACTTCGGCGAGACGTAGGCAGAACCGTTCCAGGTGAACGTCTGCCGCTGCCCATCGGGATAGACGAGGACGATGTTGTCGCTGTCGCGCACGAAGCCAAGCCGGGTCGTGTAGCCGTGAGTCCACCCGAAGCCCAGCGGGCCGCTATCCGGATCTTGACTGTTGTAGGTGCGCGAGAAGACGAGGGCCGGACCTGTGCCGGGAAGACCTATGTCAGTAGCGTACGTGTAGAAGTTGCCGGTGGACATGTTGACGGGCTCGAAGTCGAGGAAGGACTTGACTAGACCTCCGAGAAGCGGGCCCCAAGCCGCCAGGGGCACTACGTCGGTCCAGAACGTGTCCCACCACGAAGAGCCGTCGCCGCCCGAGCCGCCTCCACCCGTCGCGCCGGTCCCGTAGTCGACCGGGCCCACAGTCCCGAGTGTTCCGGCTGATGCATTAGGGCTGAAGAGGATCGGATCGGTGTACGCGGCGGCGGTGTCTTCAGCACTCGGGCCATCCGGATACCAGTAGTTGGAGGTAGCCTGCATCATCGGCGTGGATTCGATCTTGGGGCCGGTGCCCCAGAAGTTGCTGCCTACGACCGACGGAGCGCCGCCCTGATTCTCGATCGCGCGCCAGTCGTTTCCGCTGAACGAGCAGTTCAGCATCTGTGCGGTCGACCCCGATCCCGACCACGCTCCCCAGCGCGCGTTGTTATTGACGTCGCATGATTCAACAGTCGCTGCGCCTGAGACTCGGATCCCGTCTTGGTTGTTCGAGAGGTTCGAGTTGAAGATGGCGCCGTCTACGAGAGTGCTGCCGGCAAGATTGTTGTGGTCGAGGCTCGAGTTGGATATCGAGAGCGTCGTTCCCCAGGCTGCTGCGACTCCCGCGCTGTAGCTGTTGTTCACTGCACACGCGTTCAACGAAAGCGAACCCCCGGCGAGTGGGGCGGCTCCCGGCTGCTCTGCTACGGCTGATGCGCGACCGCCGTACCGGATGGCGCAGTCCGTGAAGCTCGCGTTTCCACCCTCGATCAAGATCGTGTTCCAGTCGCCACGCGAAGGACTCGCCTTGCTGGACGTGAAGAGCGTCTTGTCCGCCTGGAGACTGCCGTACACGCGCAGGATCCTCGACGCATAGTCTGAGGAGGAGTGTCCTGTGAACTTGACGATGCATCCCTCCGAGAAGGTGAGCGAGGCTCCGTGGCCGATGGCGTAGTCGCCAATCCCGTAGGGAAGCGGCTGAGGTTGCAGCACGAGAGGCTCGGAGGTCGACCGTTGCCCGTCCAGCACGATTGCGTCGAGGCCGTTTCCGGTGCCCGCGTTCCCAAGCATGTTGGGCGGAGCGGCATCATTCTCGATTCGTGCCGCCCATCCCCTGTTCCCGGAGATCGTATTGGCCGAGATGCTGGGCGCCCCGTCCGCTACGACCACACCGTCCCGATTGCGCTCGATCACTGAGCCCTGCAGGGAGCTGCCCGAACCCAGCTGGATTCCGTCATAGGCGTTGTCGACGATGGAGGAGTTGTTGACGGCGACCGAGGCGCCAGCCGCTCCGCGCACTCCGCCCGAACTCCCGTGGCTGACGATGGTTTCGTTCAGGGTGGCGAGACCGCCCTCGACGTCGACCGTCGCGAAGTCCGGGTTCGGGGTTCCACCGCCGTAGCGGACGTCGCAGTTGTTGAATTGCAGGGTCCCGCCGAGCTGCTGAATTCCGACCCAATCGCCGGCAGACGGACCGCGTTCACCGCTGTCCGTATCGCCGCTCACGGTGTCGTCATGTACGGACGTGAAGACGGCGTGATCGGCCGCGAGATCGCCATAAGTCACGAGCCCGCCCGAATCGACGAACTTCACCACGGTGTTCGGCGCCGCCGTCACCCTCGCCCAGTACATGATCGCGTAGTTGTCGATGCCGTAGACGAGAGGTTGCGGCACCAGGCTGAGCGGCATGGATGTCCAGCGTGTGCCCGTGAAGGTGATCGTGTTCGAGCCGTTGCCATGACCGGCGTTGTCGCTCATCTGAGGCGTGGCGTCGTTCTGGACGCGCGCCGCCCACCCAGTGTTGCGATCGATGGTGTTGTGCTGGAAGACTTCTCCACCGCCCGTGAGGACGACGCCATCCCCGTGATTGTCGTAGATGTCGCAAGAATCGATGGACCCGGACCCGATCTCGACGCCGCTCAAGGCATTGTCATGGATCGAGCAGCTCAAGATGGTGGGGCTCCCTTGCCCGGACTAGACGCCACGGCTCGCGCTCTCGCCCACTGATGTGCGCGAGATGCTCGGCGATCCTCCTCCGACGTTGATCTCACCAGGCTGTCCCGCTCCTCCGTAGAGGACTGTCGAATCGGTGAGCGCGACGGCGCTGGAGGACGTCAGGATCAGGGCTCCCCAGTTGCCGGGACTCGGATCGCCTCTGCCCTGTGCCGCCCCGTGCGCGTCATCAGAAAGTGAAGTGAAAGTGGTCTGCGGCGCGGTGAGCGCACCTCCGACCGTCCAAGAGGTCCCGGGAACGAACTTGGCGACTGCGCCAGAGCCGAACGTGACCCTCGTCCCGCCCGCAGTCGAGTAGGAGTCGAAAACGTAGTCGAGACCCTGGGCTGGAAGCACAAGGCCGCTTCCGACAGACCGGCAGCCGAACAGCCTGATGCCGTTCGTGCCGTTCCCTGAACCGTCGTTGCCGCTCATGGACGGTGTTGCGGACGGATCGACAGTCATCGCATAGCCAGCATTGCCGGTGAGAGTGCAGGCTTGGATCGTTGGATCGCCCGAGACGACTTCGATGCCGTGTCCGTTACACGACTCGATGTTCGTCCCCATGATCTGGGCGGAAGAGTCCACGCGAACAGCCGATACGCCTCCGGCTCCAGCGTACAGGACATCGTCCCTGTTCATCGAGGCGTTGCTGGACGGGGTCAGCGACAGGCGGCTCCAATCACCAGCGCGCGGAGAGCTGGCCGAGCCGTCGCCGTTGGTGTCGACGTTGTTGCCGTGAGCGTCGTCCTTGAGAGACGTGAAGACAACGTCCGACGCCGACAAGTCTCCCTGCACTGTCCACGACGACCCGACCGGGAACTTGGCTACCGCGTAGTTGCCGAACGCGACAGACGAGCCGGGACCGGTGGTGTAGTTGTCGATGACGTAGTCAAGACCTTGGGGGGGCAACACCAGCATCGAATCGGTCGTGCGCGTTCCCCATAGCCGGATGCCGTTGACCCCGTTGTCTGACCCGTCGTTTCCGTTCAAGACGGGGGTGGCGGACGGATCGGCCTTGATGGCATCGCCCAGGTTGTGGGTGATGTACGTGTCGGAGACGGCCGGAGAGCCTGAGTCGATGCGGATGGCGGCGCCGGTCTTGCCACCGTACATGATCGTTGAGCCCGTGACAGAGGCATCTTCCATGCCGGCGAGGGCAAGGACCGACCAGTCACCGGCGGCGGGAGGTGCGTCGTCGATGCCGTCCCCGTCGAGGTGGTTGCCGTGCGCGTCGTCGCGAAGCGAGGTGAAGGTCACGTCAGGTGCGGTCAGGTTGCCCTCGACCGACCAGGAGGAGCCGGGCGTGAACTTGGCCACGGCCCCGGTGCCGAAGGTGACACGGGTGCCGGGGGCCGTGACGTAGCTGTCGATGACGTAGTCCAGCCCGTCCATCGTGCAAGGGGACTGGACGGGCAGCCCGAGGGTTGTCGTGCTCGAACGCGTACCGAACAGTCGAATTCCGTTCGGATGATTTGCGGTGCCGACGTTGCCCGAGGAGACGGGGGTCGCTCGCGGATCAAAGCTCATTGCGTAGCCGGGATTCCGAGTGACTGTGCAATCCTTGATGTGTGGGGATCCGGTGAGGACCTCGACACCGATGCCTGCACCGTCCTCGATCACCGAATCGGCAAGGGTGGGAGAACCGCCATCGACGCGGACACTTGCCCCTCCGCCGCCTCCATACAGGATCGTTGAGTCGGTGACTGACACCGCGCCTTCGCTTTGCAGGAGAAGAGCCGACCAGTCACCGGCAGCGGGAGACGCATCGTCGATGCCGTCCGTGTCGATGTGGTTGCCGTGCGCGTCGTCGTGAAGCGACGTGAAAGTCACGTTCGGCGCCGTCAGGCCCCCTTGCGCACTCCAACAGGAGCCAGGCGTGAACTTCGCGACCGTCCCCCACGCAAACGTCACGTTTGTGCCCAGGTCCGTCGTGTAGTTGTCAACCACGTAGTCGAGCCCGTTCGTCGCACTCTCGGACTGAACGGGCAACATGAGCGGGTCGGAGAGCGTGCGCGTTCCGAAGAGTCGAATGCCGTTCGGGTGATTCCCGTCGCCGACGTTGCCGCTAATCATCGGTGTCGATGCCGGACCTGCCTTGATTGCGTCAAGGACGTTGTCGATGAAGGCGCAGTCGCGAACTGCGCCGCTGCCATAGACGGAGTTGACCCCCTCCTCGTGGTTTGCCACGAATCGGCACTCGTCCAGCGTTCCGTCCGCCTCGAAGCGCCCGCCCGCCTGGGAGTTGTCAGTGATGAGGCAGTTGTGGGCCGTGGCGTTGCCGCCCACGAACTTCACGCCGCTCAAGTGGTTACCGGAGAGCAGTGAGTCCTCGACGAGCGCGGACCCGGTGAGAAGCGCGCCGTCCAGGGTATTCTCGGAGATGGT
>JAJZPX010000127.1 GCA_021811025.1 Actinomycetes bacterium | reverse complement strand
CCGCTCCCGCGCGGGGCAGGCGCGGCGTCTCCACGACGCCGTGCTGCGCCCCTCCGCCCAGATGCTGCTCCTGCATCTGCTCGAGTCCGGCGAGGACGGGCCCTGCGCCTCGAGCAGCTCGAGTCCGAAGCGAGGTGAACCGGGCATGAGACGTCGAGATGCGATCGAGGCCCTCGCCGTCTGGCCGGCCGCCTGCTCGCTCGTGCTCGCTCTCGCGTCGTGCGGACAGCTTCCCGCGGAGAAGAGCCCGTCGGTCCCCGGCGGCCCGGCGAGCCGGACGCAGAGGCAGCTCTCAAGACCGCCGTTGGCGGGGAAGGTCGAAGCGCCGGCACGAGGCGCGTATCTCGGAGTCTACGTGCCGCCCGCGCCCTTCGACATCACTTCCCTCGACTCGCTGGAGACCTCGGCAGGCAAGAAGGTCTCGATCGTGATGTGGTACCAGCCGTGGGCGGCCGGCAACAGATCGAGGTTCGACGCGGGCGCGTGCGTTGCGGTGATGCGCCGCGGGAAGGTGCCGATGATCAGCTGGGAGCCGTGGGATCCGGGGACTGAGGCCCACGCTCTCGTCGCGCCCGCCGAGCAGCCGGCCTACCGGCTGGCCGCGATCTCAGGCGGGAAGTACGACGCCTACATCGCCGGCTGGGCGCGTCAGATCCGGGACCTCGGCGGCCCGGTAATGCTGAGGCCGATGCACGAGATGAACGGCAACTGGTACCCGTGGGCGGGCACCGTCAACGGCAACGTCCCGCGTGACTACGTCTCGGCGTGGCGCCACGTGCACGACATCTTCATCGCGGAGGGTGCGACGAACGTGACGTGGGTGTGGAGCGTCAACGGCAACAGCGTGCCCGACACGCCCGCCAACGCGTTCTCGGCCTACTACCCCGGCGACGCCTACGTGGACTGGACGGCGATCAGCGCCTTCAACCGGGGCGTTCAGGGCTTCCATCCGCTCTCGGAGCTGTGCGCCGGCTCGCTCGCCTACCTCAAGACGCTGCGCAAACCCATCTGCATCGCGGAGTTCGGGACGGTCGAGAAGGGCGGCGACAAGGCGGCCTGGCTGACCGGCGCGTACGGCTGGATCGCTGCGAACGAGAGCATCAAGGCCGCGATCTACTACGACGCCGTGGAGCGCGCGAGGGACGGGACGCGCGACTGGCGCCTCGACTCCTCGCCGGCGAGCCTCGACGCCTTCCGTCAGGCGACGGCGCCGCGGTACTTCACCGGTGCTCCGCCCGCCGCCCTGTCGCGGTGGGCGGACTCGCTCACGCTTTACGAGTGGGAACGGCTGCTGTCCTATCCGGCGGTGTACTGACGAGAGACGACCGGTCAGCGCCGCCCACCGCTCGCCCACTCCCAGACGAACCCCGTCTCCTGCAGAAGGACGCTCGCGAAGAGCAGCGGCACGATGACGAGGAGCTTCGGGTCGCGGCGATGGATCGCCAGCAGCCGGCCGTAGCTCGCGAGCCGCGCGGCGATCATCGGCCCCTCTCGCACCCGGCGGGACAGCTGGTAGACGCTCCGGCCGCGCCGGAAGAACCATCTGGCGAACTCGGCGAGACTGGTGCGCGCCGCATGCTCCACGACGGCGGACGGCTGGTACTTGATCCGGAAGCCCGCCTCGCACAGGCGGTAGGAGAGCTCGGTGTCCTCGCCGCCCGCGGTCATGGTCTCGTCGAACCCCCCGACGCGCCCGAGCGCCGAGCGCCTGACCGCGCTGTTGCCGATCGCGAGGTGGTCGGTGAGGCCGCGCGCGTCCACCGGGTACATCACCTCGAACCCCTCGCTCCCTCCGCCGGGAAAGCCGAGCGCGGCGATCGCGTCGCCGAGGAAGGTAGACGGCGGCACCTTCACCTTGCCGGTGACCGCGTCGATCGAAGGATCGGCGAGCGGCGCGAGCAGCTCGGCGAGCCAGCCGTCCTGCGGCCAGCAGTCGTCGTCCACGAAAGCGACCACGCTTCCGCGCGACTCGTCGACCGCGCGATTCCTGTTGAAGCCGAGCCCGCGGCCGAACGGCACGCGCACCAGCCA
Organism: Actinomycetes bacterium; assembly: GCA_021811025.1. Lineage (GTDB taxonomy): Bacteria > Actinomycetota > Coriobacteriia > Anaerosomatales > JAJZPX01 > JAJZPX01. The sequence goes on along the minus strand of JAJZPX010000127.1, from coordinate 4,084 downwards.
CCCGCCGAGGCCGGGCTCGCGCGGGACCGGCTCGCGCACGGAGGGATCCTCCGCCACCACGACGACCTCGCAACGGCCGAACGGGCACGCCATGCCGCCGACGCGGGACACGAGCCGTTCGAGCGCCGGCGTGGCGCGGCGAGTGACGATCGCGATGGTGACCGCCGTCGTCCCCGTCTCGGTGTCCGTCACGAGGGACCTCCCTCGGCTTCCGTGGAGGCCGGAGGCCGCCACGCGAGCGCGTGCGCGCGAACCGTCACCGCTTCCAGAGCGCGTTCTTGACGGAAGCCACGTCGAGCGCGTCGAACTCGCGGAGGATACCCAGGACGGCGAGGTAGGCCACGGCGGCGAGCGCGAACGCGGGGACGACGGCGAGTGGGGAAGGCGACGCGTACGCGAGCGCTACAGCCACCACGGCTCCAGCCACCACACACCGCGCGAGCGTCGCGACAGGCCGCGAGCCGAGCGAGCCGCGGAGCACGAGCGCCTCGCACGCGGAGGCGACGAGGGCGCTGGACGCCGTCGCCGCCGCCGCGCCGAGAATCCCGAAGCGGGGAGCGAGCACGCCGAGGAGCGCGACCTGCAGCGCCAGCGCGCCCGCCAGCACGCCGAGCGCCAAACGCGCCCGGTTCTGCGCCATCAGCACCTGCGTGCATGTGGCGACGACCGTCTGGCCGACCGCCGCGATCATCAGCACGACGAGCGGGAGGAAGGCGCCGAGGTACGACGTCGAGTAGATGAGAGCGATCACCTGACGGCCGTTCGCGGCTATCAGCGCGACGCCGAGCACCGTCACGATGAGCGCCAGGCGCACGGCCTGGGTCACGTAGTGCCGGGCGAGCGGCCGGTCGCCCTCGGCCCCGGCGCTCGCCACGGCCGGAAGGATGACGCGGTTCAGGCCGAGGAACAGGAAGACGGGGACTTCGGCGATCGCGACCGCGGCCGAGTACAGCCCCACGAGCGCGGCGTTGCCCATGACGGAGGAGACGGTCCACAGGCCGACGTTCTGCCCGAGGCCGTCCAGGAGGCTCAGAACGAGGAACGGCACGGAGGCGACCAGCATGCCGAGAGCGAGGCCGCCGGCGCGAGGAGCGAGACCCCGTCCGCCTCTCGCCGCCGGCACGATCACCACCGCAAGGCCCGCGACGGACGACAGCGCGTTGCCGATCAGCGCGCCGGCGACGGAGAACCCCGCCGCCACCAGCACCGCTATCGCTGCCGCCTTCGCCGTTGCGTAGACGACCCAGGCGACCGCCTGGCGCTCGAACCGCTTGAGCCCGAGCACCACGGCCGAAGTCACCAGCAGCGCGGAGTACACGGGGATGTCGAGCGCCGCGACGCGGAGCAGCGGAGCGAGGCCGGGATTCGAGAGGAGGCGCGCGACCCAGCCGGCTCCGAGCACGATCGCGCCGAAGACCGACAGCCCGACGAGCAGCTGGACGGCGTACGCGGCGTGCGCGAGGTCGACGCGCTTCTCGGGCGTCTCGCTGATCGATTTCGCCGCGAGGCTCGCGATGCCGGAGTTGACGAAGAGCTCGAACCACATGAGCACGGAGAGCACGACCCGCCACTGCCCGAACAGCACCGGCCCGAGCCGCCGCGCGAGGAACGCGTACAGGAGGAACGCGGTGAGCAGGTGCCAGGCCTGCCCTGCGATCCCGAGCATCGTCCCGCGCGCCACGTTGTCCGACACGGCGCCTCCCGTCGGGCACGCCGGGTATATGAGCGCATGCCCGAGATCGAGCTGTCGTTCCTCATAGCTACCCGCAACCGCCGGGACTCCCTGGTGCGATGCCTCCGCAGCATCGAGGCCCAGCGCCACGGCCGCAGGGAGACCGTCGTCGTGGACGACGCGTCCTCGGACGGCACGGACGAGACCGTGAGGCGCCTCTTCCCCTCAGTGCGCGTGATCCGCCTGCCGGAGCATTCGGGGATAGGCGCGGCGTACGCCGCGGCGGCGAGAGAGGCCTCGGGCGACGCTTACGTGAACCTCGACGACGACTGCCGACTCGTCTCGGACGACGGCGCCGGGGTCATCGCCCGCTACTTCGAGAGGATGCCGGACCTGGGGGTGCTGTGCTGCAGGGTGGAGGCGCCCGACGGGTCCATTCGGCACAGGGAGATCCCGCGGAGGGACAAGCGGCTGCCGGGCACGGACACGGAGGTCGGGTACTTCCTCGGCGGCGCCTCGGCGATTCGGGCGAAGGCTCTCGAGTCGGTCGGCGGCTACCCGCTGGGCATCGCGTACGGATCCGAGGAGAACGACATCGCGTTCCGGTTGTTCAAGGCGGGCTGGCGCATGCTCTTCACCCCCCGCGTTCGGGTGGTGCACGAGGCCATCCCCAGCCCCGAGAACACCGAGAACCGCGAGGCGAACTACGCGCGCAACGAGATCGAGCTCGCGGCGCACTACCTGCCTGCCCCGTACGCCCAGGTGCACGCGCTGCTCTGGGCGGGCGAGAGCCTCCAGCAGGCCGCCCGCAGCCGGCATCTCCCGCAGACGGTCGATGCCGTAGGCGAGGCGCTCCGCCGGTGGCATGCGCTGAGGGGCAGGAAGGGCGAGCGCCTGAGCCTGGCCGAGACGCGACGGCTGAGCCGCCTGTCGGGCCGGACGTGGTACTGACATGGGGCGCACGCCGGGAAGCGCCGTCTGGCCGCTCGTCTTGAGCCTGCACCACGTCCACCCCACGCAGTCGAGCCGCTTCGTGCTCTCGCTGCCGAGGCTGGGGTCCCTTCTCGAGCACATGCTGGAGGACGGGCACGCGCCCGTGTCGCTCGAGGAGGCGGTGGCCACCGGACCCTTCGGGGACGGCAGCGCGCGGCCGAAGACGTTCACGCTCACGTTCGACGACGCGCTGCTCAGCTTCCGCGAGCTCGTCTTCCCGGCGCTCGGCCGGCTCGGGCTGCTGGGCGCGTCGGCCGCGTTCGTCCCCACGGCGTACGTCGGCGGGCGTAACGAGTGGCTGACGCCGCCGGGGCTCCTCGCGCGCGCCCTCGGCCGAATCGACGTGCCCGAGCGGCTGATGTCGTGGGAGCAGCTCGAGGAGATCTCGCGCGCGGGCGTCTCGGTGCAATCGCACGGGCACGCGCACCTGCACCTCGACGAGCTCTCGTACGACGAGGCGCGCGCGGACGTGCGGACCTCCCTCGCGCTGCTCGCGGAGCACGGCATACGCGCGCGCTACCTGGCGCTGCCGTTCGGCGCGTCCTCGCGCTCGGCCGAGCGGGCGGCCCGGGACGCGCGAGTGGACGCGGCGTTCACGGTGAAGACCGGCGGGCGCAACCGGTTCGAGATCCGGCGCGTGCCGATGTACGGCACCGACAGCGCGCCGATGACGCGACTGAAGCTGTCGGGGCGCTTCTTCGACCTCTTCGGCCCGGCCGCCGGACTCGCCTCCTCGCTGACGAGGCGATGACGGCATGGCGGGGGACTGGCCGCTCATCCTGGCGTACCACCACGTGGCGCGGCGGGTTCGGAGCCGGTACGCCGTCACGGAGCGGTCGCTCGAGCGGAGCCTCGGCCGAATGCTGCGGGCGGGGTACGTGCCGCTGAGCCTCGAGGAGGCGATCTCGCGGGGGCCGTTCGGCGCCGCCGACGCTCCGGAGCGCAGCTTCACCCTCACGTTCGACGACGGCCTCGCCAGCTTCCGCCGCGATGCGCTCCCCCTGCTCCGCCGGCTCGAGCTCGTGCGCGCGGCGGCGGTCTTCGTCCCCACGGCGTTCGTCGGCCTCGCGAACTCGTGGCCGGCCGGTAGCGGCGTGCGTGACCGCGTGTGGCCGTGGGCGGACCCGGAGGAGCGGCTGATGACGTGGGGCGAGATCGAAGAAGCCTCTCGGCTCGGCGTGTCGGTGCAATCGCACGGGCACGGGCATCTCGCCATGCGGGACCTCACGTACGAGGAAGCGCGTTCGGACGCGGAGGCATCGCTCGCCGCCCTCGACGCGCACGGCATCGCCGCGCGCTACCTCGCCCTTCCGTTCGGGTGGCGATCGGAGACGTGCAAGCGCGCGATCCGTGACGCGGGGTTCGACGCCGCCCTCAGCGTCGCGAAAGGCGGCGCGGACCGCTTCGAGATCCGCCGCA
>JAJZPX010000126.1 GCA_021811025.1 Actinomycetes bacterium | reverse complement strand
GCGCTTCTTGCCGCCTTCAGCAGGACTGGCAGGAGCGGCCTGGAAACGGGCACCGAGACTGCAATGGACAGAACCGCCATCAGGAGGGCTACGCCATTGACAGACCACCGCATCAATTCCTGCCCGTCTAACGCCCTCACCGTGCCCAACGCAATGAAGACATACAAGGCGCCAGTTGTGATCGGGGCAGCGATGCCAAGCCAAGTAGGCACTGCATCGAGAGTGCGGGCAATCCTCGCGGTGCTCATCAAGGCAATCGCGACGTACGCCCCCGGGGCACAGATGACTGCAGCAAGAACAGCTGCGGCGAGCGCATTGGAGCTCCTCACCCCACCCGGAGTCAGCAGGATAGCCATTGTCGCTGCGGCTGTGGAGCCGGCGAGCGCCGAAAGTCCAAGAACGAGATGCTTGTTGCCGATACGCCGTTCGATCGGTTGCCAGGCGTAGCGTGCGAGCAGTCGCGACACCAAAGCGACAAGCAGAAAGAGGAGGGCGACACGCACGGTATCAAGTCCGAGCGCCTGGAGGAACGCGGGTGCCCCGCCTTCTCGCGCCAAAGCATCGTTCAAGATGCCGGGCACGTACGCGAGGTGCATTCCGGAGGCGAACCATAGCCTCACTCCGGCGAACCACAAGTTGGACACGAGAGCGAGCGGTACGGCGAGAAGCGCGGCGTACCGCGGGCTGAAGTAGAATCCGATGGCAAACGCGGCGGCGACGGTCAGCATCGTCGGCGCAGGATACGTCAACAGGACCATGAGGTTGAGTCTTGGAATGGTGTCGAGCGAACCAAGAAGTAGGCTGAGCAGCACCAATCCCGCAATTGCGGCTCTCCGCGAAAGACCCCAAGTTGGCAGCTGCCCCATTATGCCTCCCCCTGCCGCTCACCGACCCCTACTGTACCGCTATTCGGCAAGCGGAGCCGACATGTCCGCCCAACGTGTAGCGCTTCAGCTGCAAGCCGCCCCGAAACGCTTCGACCTGAGTGTAGCTCACGAGGCGGCGCAGTCTGCTGGAAGCGCGTGTTATGCGGCACGCCGTTGCCTACTGTGCTCTGTATCGCTCCACGAACCCCGCGGGAGAGATGACCGTCACCGGCTCACACGACTGTTCGGGGAAGTGCACCAGGTTGCCGGTGACCAGGTAGTCGACGTGCGCTGCACACGCGACTTCGAGGAACGGCTCATCGTCGTGGTCGGGCAGCGACCGCTCAAGCGGCGGGGCGGCAACCGTCTCGCCGGCGAAGACGACGAAGTCCAGCAGCGCCGCGACCGCGTCCGGGTCGAAGGCGAACCGGGAGCGACCGCAGACCTCCTCGTACTCAGCGAGGATGCGTGCATCAAAGCACAGCGTGAGCTCACCAGACGACACGAGGCGCACGATCTGACCGGGTGCGCCGAACGGCGAGAGCAGCCCTGCGACGAGCACGTTGGTGTCGAGGACGATTCTCACCTACGCCGCTTGCGCACGGCAGCGATCTCCGCCTCGATCTCGCCAGCAGTAAGCTTGTCCGTCTCCCGGGCGACGGACTCACGCTGCAGGGCGGCAACCGCATCGATCGCCCGCGCGCGCCGGAACGCCGCGAGCGACTCCTCGAGGTTGGATTCGTTGACAGCAGCCAGAATGGCTACCGGCCTGCCGTTACTGGTGATGACCATCTCGCGCTCCGCAGGGAGTTCCTTCCAGACCTCACCCGACTTGCCACGGAGATCCCGCACGCTGACGAACTTCATGACGGCCTCCAATCGTGTATCCGATTGTGCACACGATTGTCACCCGTAGTCAAGCTGCCCAAACGTCCGCCGTGTCCGGCATAACTCCTGATTCTGCAGTCTGCAGAACGCTCGGCACCGATTGTGCCACGCCCTTGGGGAGAAGTCCCGCCTCGCCGCGTCAAGCGGGCGCTCTCTACCGGCTCGTAGCCCGGCACGTCAGGATGCTCCCGGGCCGCGTGCCTCGGCTACAATGTTCGTGGCCCACGGCATCGAGCGGACCAGCCGAGGCCCGCCACTCATGCCGCGGCGCTTGCCGCCCGCCTACCGCTGGGAGCCGCCTCATGCCGGACCAGCTCTACGCCGCCCTCGGCCTGACCGCCGACGAGTACGCGAAGATCGTCGACATACTCGGGCGAGAGCCGTCGACGACCGAGCTGTACATGTACTCGCTCATGTGGAGCGAGCACTGCAGCTACAAGCACTCGCGCACCACCCTGCGGCTCTTCCCGACGACGGGCGAGTACGTGCTCCAGGGCCCGGGCGAGAACGCCGGCGTCATCGGCGTGGGCGATGGGTGGGCGGTGGCGTTCAAGATGGAGTCGCACAACCACCCGAGCGCGATCGAGCCGTACCAGGGCGCCGCTACCGGCGTCGGCGGCATCATTCGAGACATCTTCACGATGGGTGCGCGCCCGATCGCCTCGCTCGACAGCCTGCGCTTCGGCACCCTCGACAAGCCGCGGCAGCGCTACCTCTTCGAGGGCTCCGTCGCCGGCATCGGCGGTTACGGCAACTGCCTCGGCGTGCCGACGGTGGGCGGCGAGGTGTACTTCGAGGAGGCGTACGAGGGCAACTGCCTCATCAACGCGATGTCGCTGGGCCTGATGCGCGAGGAGCGCCTGACCCGCGCCGTGGCGGCCGGTCCCGGCAACCAGCTGCTGCTCATCGGCTCCACGACGGGCCGCGATGGCATCGGCGGAGCTTCCGTGCTCGCGTCTCAGGAGTTCGACCAGCGGGCCGAGGAGAAGCGGCCGGCCGTCCAGGTCGGGGACCCGTTTGAGGAGAAGCTGCTCATCGAGGCGTGCCTCGAGCTGCTCGACGCCGGGCTGCTGGTGGCTCTCGGCGACCTCGGCGCCGCCGGGCTCACCTCGTCCGCCTCCGAGATGGCGTCGCGCGGCGGAGTGGGGCTCGACATCGACGTCGAGCGGATCCCCGCGCGCGAGGAGAACATGACCGCGTGGGAGTTCATGGTTTCCGAATCGCAGGAGCGCATGCTCGCGGTGGTGACGCCCGAGAACCTCGACGCCGCGCGGGCGGCGTGCTCGAAGTGGGGGCTGCTCTCGACCGTGATCGGCACCGTCACCGACACCGGGCGCTTCGTGGTGCGTCAGGGCGGCGAGGTGGTCGCGGACATGCCGGCCGATACGCTCGCGTCCGAGGCGCCGTGCTACGAGCCCGAGAGGGAGCGCCCGGCATACCTCGATGAGGTGCAGGCGTTCGACCCGCACTCGCTGCCGGAGCCGGAGGGCGTCGAGGCACTCAGCGAGACGCTGCTCGACCTGCTCGCATCGCCCAACATCTGCTCGCGGCGCTGGATATGGCGGCAGTACGATCACCAGGTGATGCTCAACACCGTCGTCGTGCCCGGCTCGGATGCGGCGGTGCTGCGGATCGCGGACACCGGGCGCGGCGCGGAGACGAAGCGCGGGATAGCGGTCAGCTCCGACTGCAACGGCCGCTACTGCTACCTCGACCCGTACGTGGGCGCGCAGATCGCGTTCGCCGAGGCGGCGCGCAACATCGCGTGCTCGGGCGGCCGGCCGGCCGCGATCACCGACTGCCTCAACTTCGGCAACCCCGAGAAGCCCGACGTGTTCTGGACGTTCTACGAGTCCGTGCGCGGGCTCGCCGACGCCTGCCGCTCCTTCGGCGTCCCGGTCGTCTCGGGCAACGTGAGCTTCTACAACGAGAGCTTCGGCAAAGCCATCTACCCGACGCCGGTCGTGGGCATGGTGGGCGTGATCGACGACGTCGAGCGCCACTGCACGACGGCGTTCAAGGAGGCGGGCGACGCGATCGTGCTCCTCGGAACGACGCAGGACGAGCTCGGCGGCAGCGAGTACCTCAAGGTCACGCATGGCGAGGCGGCCGGGCGGCCTCCGGCGGTGGATCTCGCGGCCGAGCGCGCGCTCGGAGCCGCGCTCGCGGACGCGATAGGCGAAGGCGTGCTGCGCTCGGCGCACGACTGCTCGGAGGGCGGCATTGCGGTCGCCCTCGCCGAGTGCTGCGTCGCGGGCGGGCTCGGGGCGGACGTCCACCTCGAGGAGGCGGAGCTGCCGGCCGTGAGCGCGCTGTTCTCGGAGTCGCAGGGCCGCGCGGTCGTCACGTGCGCCGAAGCGGACTTCGAGCGCCTCGTCGACCTCATCGAGCGCCACGACGTGCCGTTCGCGGTCATCGGGACGGTCGGCGGGACGCGGCTGCGGATCGACGGCATCGCCGACGTCTCGCTCGAGCGGATGCGCGAGGCGTACGAGCCCACGCTCGAGCGGCTGGTGCACGGCGAGACGGAGCTGCAGGCGGAGGAGCTGAGCGCTCAGCCGCCGGTGGCGTAGCGACGTGGCGACAGTCGAAGGGGAGGGGGGCCCCGAGATGCTCTTCGACCAGTACGCGTGCTACCGCTTGGTGCCCTTCCGGGGCGCTGCCGCGACCTCGGCGGCCAGCTGCTCTTCGTTTGCGTCGAGATCGCTCAACAGGCCCTCGTTGTCCTTCCCGACGAAGCGGCGGAATCGCCCGTTCGAGAGCTTCAGCTTGCCCTGCTCCGCGCCCACGACCGCGTAGTAGTCCTCGGACAGCACGCCGAGCGCGTCGCGAGCGAGGAAGTAGGTGACCTTCTCGCCTGTGACAGGCAGCGGCGCACCGTCGAACAGGATCTGCACCTTGGCGTTCTCCTCCTTGGCGCCGATCGTCTGTCCGAACTTGTTGCCATTCGCACGGATCAGGGCGGCCTCCGAGGTGATGCCGCCCAATTCGACGACGGTGACCGTGTCGCCGGACTTGACGGCGTCCGCGGGCCACAGGCACTTCTTCACCTGCAGCGTCACCTTGCTGTACGTCGTCGTGTCGTAGTCGAAGGACTCGACCGCGAGCGCGGTCCCCTCGACGACGAGGTCCGATCGCTCCATCAGGTCGGCGACGGTCCGGCAGACGAAGGCACGGTCGGTGTCGACGGTGACGCTTCGCCCCGGCGTGCTTGTGGTGTTTGCCCCGGACCCAGCCGGCACGTCACGGGTCGGCTGCGAGCTCTTCGGTGTCGCGGGTGCGCCGCTCGTGCAGCCGGCAGGGAGGAGCGATAGCGCGAGCGCGGCGCTGATCAACGATGATCTGATCGCTGAGGTTCTCCTTCTGCTCTCAGTAGAGGTAGTTGATGCCGGCGAGGTCGTCCTTCTGCGCATTGCACACGACTCGCCCGCATCCCAGCTGGCACATGACCGCGTAGATGTTCGAGTTGTTCTCGTTGAGCCCCATCACGTGGCCCATCTCGTGTGAGGCTGTGCCCTTCATGTTGAAGTTGGAGAGCTGGCTGTAGTACGGCTGGTCGAAGGCGATCTTGCCCCACACCCAGTCCGTGCCCGACGGGTCGGCGAGCGTGCTCCCGTTGAAGAACTGCGTCCCGGCGAGCACTCCCGACGGGAAGACGTAGGACTTCGAGTAGATGTCCATGCGGCTCGACGACTTGACCGTCGTACGCTTGTACGAGATCGGTGTCGTGATCCCGAGACGGGAAGTGGTGTGAACCCAGTCGCTCATCGCGCTCTCACACGTGGGCGCGAACGCCCACGCGCTCGAGTCGATGTAGTAGTACTGGGTGCTCGCCCCGCAGTCGCCCACGCCGTACTTCAGTCGGTGGCCGAGCAGTCTGTAGCCGAATGCTGCCGATGGCGTCATCGCGAGCGCGAACACGAGCGCGAACGCGACGACTCTCCCCTTCCTCACGCCGTCCCCCCTTCTGGACCCGCCGCCCCCTGCGGCGCTTCTCAAAGAACATTAATGCTGGCAGCCGCCTGTGCCGTTCAGGCTCCATCAGATTCCAGGAACATGCGGGTCGGAGGGCATCCGTGATTGCAGTGTCAGCCCCGCGCCTTGCGCGCGAGCTCAGCGCCGCACCGCTGCATCGCATCCGCGCTCGCGCGACCACGCCGCGATTGCCTCGGCGACCTCCCGGAGGAGTCGTTCCTTGTGCAATAGGCGACGAACGCACGCATAAGTGCTCCTTGCGATACGGGCGCGGGCGCCGGAGCGTGTGACCCGCGCCCCCGCTCGGGTACCCTTCACGCATGGGCCTCTCAGCTGACGACATGAAGCGCCTTGCCGCGCAGGCGGCGCTCGAGGAGGTCTTCGGGCTTGCCGTCA
>JAJZPX010000125.1 GCA_021811025.1 Actinomycetes bacterium | reverse complement strand
CTGCAGCTCCTCGGGCAGGACGTCCGCATCCGCCGCGAGGGCACCAACGGCGACATGGCCGAGGCGGTGCGGCGCCTTCGCTCGCTGGACGGCCGCGTCGACGCGTTCGGCCTGGGCGGCATCGACCTGTTCCTGCGCGCGGCCGGCCGCGACTACTACTTCCGCGACGCCCTGCAATTCCGGCGCGCGGTCTCGCAGACCCCTCTCGTGGACGGCAGCGGGCTCAAGGGCGCCGTCGAGGCGGACGTCGTGCGGTTCATGCGCGAGGACCTGGGCCTGCCGCTCGCGGGGAAGCGCGTGCTGATGACGTCGGCCGTCGACCGCTGGGGGATGGCGCACGCGTTCTACGACGCCGGGTGCGAGATGACGTGCGGCGACCTGCTGTACGCGCTCGGCATCGACGTGATGCTGCACGACCACGCCACGCTCGTGCGGTTCGTTCACGCGCTGATGCCCGTGGTGCGGCAGCTGCCCTTCAAGTGGCTGTACCCGACCGAGGCGGACCACGAGACCGCCATCGACACGAAGCACGCGGATCTGTACGAGAACGCCGACGTCGTCGCGGGCGACTACAAGTACGTGCGCAGGTGGATGCCGGCCGACATGAGCGGCAAGTGGGTCGTGACGAACACCACGACGGCCGAGGACGTCGAGTTCCTCCGGCAGCGCGGCGTCGAGCTGCTGGTGACATCGACGCCGAGGCTGGATGGGCGGAGCTTCGGCACCAACGTCATGGAGGCCACGCTCGTCGCCGTCGCCGGTTCGAAGGAGCCGCTGTCCGCCGAAGAGTACCTCGGGCTCCTCGGCCGAGTGGGGTTCAAGCCGGACGTGAGGTGGCTGCAGCGCGAGCAGGCCGACGTCTGCTGAGGTCCTCGGCATCCCCTTTGCTCGTCCTTGGCGAGGAGACCGACGGCGCGGGAAGCCGTGTGTGCTACGCGTCCGTAACGTGATAGACTCTCGCTGTTCAGGCAGGCGAAAAAGCGCAGTGCGTACTCCACGTCGTTCCGGCGTGGCACTCGCTTGAGGGCGCCTGGGGAGCGATGACTCCTCGGACGAAGGAGCTGAGTGCTTCGATGAACAAACGCGCACGTAACCGCCTCATCGGCGTGACCGCCATCATCCTCGTCATCGCGGTGGCAGGCTTCCTCACACTCACGAACAGCGGCGAGACGAACAAGAAGCCTTCGGAGCTGCTCGCGGACAAGTCCCTCATCGGTCAGCGGCTCAAGGTCGCCGGGACGGTCGTCGACGACTCCTGGAACGGCAAGGCGAACCCCATGCTGTTCTCGGTCCGCGACGACGACAAGACGGACGGCCCCGAACTCAAGGTGAGCTACGGCGGCGTCGTGCCGTCGAGCTTCGGCAACAAGACGAAGGCGATCCTGACCGGGACGCTATCGAAGGATGGCGTCTTCGAGGCGACGGACATGCTCACGCAGTGTCCGTCGAAGTACCAGTCGGGCGCCACGGCCGAGTCGGTCAGCATGCTGCTCTCGCAGGGCCAGACGGTCGCCGGCAAGCCGATGAAGGTGCTGGGCTACATGTCCACGGACCTCGAGAACGGCGTCTTTACGCTGCAGGAGTCCAGCGCCGGCGGCAAGACGATCCAGGTCTCGTTCTCGGGACCGACGAAGAGCGACATGAAGCTCGGGGCGACGGTCGAGGTCGGGGGAGAGCTCGGCAAGGACGGCGTCTTCAACGCGGCCGAGGTCACCCTCGTCACCCCAGCGAAGTAGCACACGCGGTTCCCATGGACGACCGAAGGCGGATACATGGCATCTCTCGGTAACCTGCTGCTCATACTTGCCACGCTCGGCACGGCGGTATCGCTCGGCGCCCTGCTGCTCGGCCACTTCATGGGCGAGAAGGAGGGCGAGGGAGCGACGAACGTCGGCTATCTCGCGACGTTCGGAGTCGTCGGCTTCCTCACGCTCGCCGTGCTCGTGCTGATGCTCGCCTTCTTCCGCAACGACTACTCCATCCTGTACGTCGCGCTCGAGCATCCCACTGCCGTTGGTCCGATCTCGTGGCTGTACAAGATTTCCGCGGTCTGGGCGGGCCGGGAGGGTTCGTTCCTGTTCTGGGCGTGGCTGGTGTCCGTCTTCGCGGCGTATGTCGCGTGGGCGCGCCTGTCCATCACCGATCGGATCAGCAACGTCGCTCTAGCGATCACTGAGGTCGTGCAGCTGCTCTTCCTGATCCTCATCCTCACCCCCACCAACACGCCGTTCGCGTCGGCGAGCATCACCGCCGACGGCTTCATCCTGAACTCGGCCGGCCAGGTCATGGGGACGTTGGCCACCTCGGCCATGAACCCGCTCCTGCAGACGTGGGCGATGATTATCCATCCGCCGACGCTGTTCATCGGGTACGCGGGTCTCACGATCCCGTTCGCGTTCGCGCTGTCCGCGCTCATCCTGAACGAGCCGGGCGACGAGTGGGTCCGCATCTCCGACCGCATCACGGTGTTCTCGTGGCTGCTGCTCGGCATCGGCATCGGGCTCGGCGCGGTGTGGGCGTACTACGAACTCGCGTTCGGCGGCTACTGGGCGTGGGACCCGGTCGAGAACGCATCGCTGCTGCCCTGGCTGACCGGCGTCGGCCTCGTGCACTCGATGACGGTCTACCGCAGGCGTGACGCGTTCAAGGGCTGGACGACGCTGCTCGCGGCGGTCACATTCGCGCTCGTCATCCTCGGCACGTGGATCACGCGCTCGGGCGTGCTGTCCGAGGGCGCCTCGGTGCACACCTTCCAGGCCGACGCGCCGTCGTTCTGGGTCTTCCTCATCCTGATCGTCGGCTCGCTCGTCTCGGTCATCGGGATGCTGCTGTACAGGCGTGCGTCCTTTAAGGGCCGGGAGCTGTCCGAGTCGCTGCTGGCCAAGGAGGTCAGCTACGAGGTCAACAACATCGTCATGCTGATGGCGGCGCTGCTGATCACGTACATGACGCTCTCCTCGGTCATGCCCAAGCCGCTGCCTGCAGCGGGGCTGACGATCGGCAAGGAGACGTACAACGCGCTCGCGCATCCGATCGGCATCCTCTACGTGCTGCTGATCGCGATCTGCCCGATCCTGTCGTGGCGCAAGACAGAGCCGGCGACGTTCTGGAGCCGCGCGAAATGGCCGCTCGCGGGCACGGCTGCTCTCGGCGCGGGCTTCCTCGCGGTCTACTTCACGCAGCTGTGGCCGAACTACGTCGCGATGGGCGGTGCCGGCAGCCCGTTCACCAGCTTCACGAACGGCTGGGAGTCCATGTTCGGCCTGGTGGTCGCCGCGTTCGGGATCTCCCTGCCGATCTACCTGTTCATCGACGGCGCGCGCAAGCGCGCCAAGGCGAAGTCGGAGAGCATCGGCACCGCGCTGCTCAACATCTTCACCAAGGCCCGCACGCAGTCCGGCGGGTACCTCACGCACCTCGGCATCGGTGTCATCCTCGCCGGGCTCATCGGATCCACGCTGTTCGTCCGCTCGGTCTCCCCGAACATCCTGAACAAGCCGGGCGAGAAGTTCTCGATCGGAGAGTACGGGTTCACGCTGCAGCGCGTGAAGGAGCAGACCCGGGCGAACGGCGACAAGGCGCAGGTGGCGACGTTCACGATGACGAAGGGCGGCGGCGCGCCGCGCACCGTCCAGGCCGCCATCATGCTGCCGAAGCAGATGCAGTCGCAGACCTCCGACTTCAACAGCGGCCGCCGCGAGGTCGCCATCATCAGCGAGCCGCTGCAGGACGTGTTCATCACGTTGCAGAGCCTGCAGGGCGACACGCTCGGCATGGACGTGAAGCTCAATCCGCTGATCGGGTTCGTCTGGGCCGGCTTCGTGCTGACGATCCTCGGTTCCGGGCTCGCCGCGTGGCCGAAGAAGCGGGCGGCGGCGTAGGCCCGGATGGCACACGCCACGTCTGACACCCCGGCGCTGCAGGTAGAGGGGCTGACCCGTCAGTTCGGCCTCCGGCGCGGGCTAGACGAGGTCTCCTTTGAGGTGCCGCAGGGCGCGTTCCTCTCCATCTTCGGACCGAACGGCGCCGGCAAGACGACGTTGCTGCGCGTGCTGACGACGCTGCTCCCGCCGTCGAAGGGCACCGCGAAGGTGAACGGCCTCGACGTGCAGGCCGATGCGGTCGAGCTGCGCGCGATGATCGGCTTCATCAGCCACAACCCGCTGCTCTACCCCGACCTCACGGCCGAGGAGAACCTGCGGTTCTTCGCCGACATGTACGGCGTGCCGGACCCGGAGGCGCGCATCCGCGAGCTCCTGGTGGACGTCGAGCTCGACCACCGGCGCCTCGACGTGGTGCGCACGTTCTCGCGCGGGATGCTGCAGCGCCTGTCGATCGCGCGGGCGCTGCTGCACCACCCCAAGGTGATCTTCCTCGACGAACCGTACTCCGGCCTTGACCCGCACGCGATGGACATCCTGGACAACCTCATCGCGCAGGTGCGTGCGGAGCACACCTTCGTGATGGTCAGCCACGACCTCGACAAGGGCCTCGAGCTGTGCAGCCACGCGCTCATCCTCGCGAACGGCAAGGTCGTGTCGGTGCAGCCCGCGTCCGAGATCGATCACGACCTGTTCAGCGCGACGTATCGGTCGACGGTCGGTTCGGGGGTGTCCTAAGCGATGCGGCCCTCGAGCTGGCGGCAGTTCGTCGCCATCCTGCGCAAGGACATCGTCATGGAGCTGCGCACCTTCGAGATGCTCACCTCGATGACGCTGTACACGCTGCTAACAATGGTGATCTACCAGATCGCCTTCACGGCGGCCGGAGGCGGGCTCGACGTCAGGCTCGTCACGCCGGGACTGATCTGGGTCGCGTTCGTCTTCACCTCGATGCTCGGACTTAACCGCTCGTTCGTCCATGAGAAGGATCAAGGGGTGATCGAGGCCATCCTGCTGTCCCCGATCGACCGGCCGGTCATCTTCCTGGCGAAGGCGGCGGGCAACCTGCTCTTCCTGACGATCGTAGAAGCCGTAACGATACCGGTGTTCGTCTTCCTCTTCGTGCTGTCCCGCGGCGGGCTCGGCGGGCCGGCATGGATGCTGGTCGTCGCGCTCTTCGGGGCGTCCGTCGGCATGGCCGGCGTCGGCACATTGCTTGCAACCATCTCCGTGAACACGAAGGGGCGCGACTTCATCCTCGCGCTGATGTTCATGCCGCTCATGTATCCACTGCTCACGGCGGCGGTGCAGGCCACGTCGATAGCCATCCTCGGAGGCGTCGACGCGGTGCCGGCGTTCTGGCGCTGGATGGCGTGGGTGGGCGGCTATGATGCCATAATGGTGCTCGCGGCCTACGGGCTGTACGAGTTCGTCATCGGCGCATGAACGCGCCGGGAAGCTGGTGGGGTGAGTGAAGGACAAGATGACGTACGCGCTGCTGGCGCTCGGCGGACTCCTCACGACGGCCGCGTTCGTCATGGCGTTCACCTACGCGCCCGTGGCGCTGCTGGACGACGGGATGCGTCCCGACATCTCGTTCCAGATATTCTACTTCCACGTGCCGGTCGCCGAGGCGTCGTTCCTCGTCTTCGCCGTCGCTGCCGTCTACTGCGTACGGTTCCTGCTGAAGAAGGACCGCATCCTCGACACGAAGGCGCGCATCGCGATGGAGGTCACGCTGCTGTTCGTCATCCTGACGATGGTGACCGGGGACCTGTGGACGCGGGCCCGCTGGAACGTGTGGTGGGAGTGGGAGCCGCGACTGACCACGTACTTCCTGATGACGTTGCTCGTCATCGGCTACTTCGTGGTCCGCAACTCGGTCGACGATGAGGAGCGCAGGGCCACGTACGCGGCGGTCTTCGGATCCCTGGCGTTCCTGAGCGCGCCGATCTCGTTCACGATCACGCGGGTCATGAACAACGTCGGCAACCATCCGGTCGTGTTCGGCGGCAACGCCGGGCTCGGCACGACGCCCCAAGCGCTGGTGACCTTCATCATCGCGCAGGTGGGCATGCTCGCACTCGCATACTCGATTTTCCAGCTGCGCATGCGCGAGGAGCGTGCCAGCGAGCGCCTGGAAGTCGTCAAGATCTCACTGGGAGGCTGATTCCATGCAGAGCACAGCAGTAGATGTGTTCTCCGCGGTCAACGGGATGGCGCCGTACGTGATCGCTGCGTACACGCTCATCTGGGCGACGCTCGTCGTCTTC
>JAJZPX010000124.1 GCA_021811025.1 Actinomycetes bacterium | reverse complement strand
CGACATCATCATCACGCAGAAGGAGATCGACGAGCACGAGTACGAGGACATCCCTGTCGCGCTGAAGAACCCGAAGGCCGTCGCTCCGTTCTCCTCGCTGCTCACGCTCAGGGGAGGCCTTCCCAAATACGGCACCATCGACCCGACGTGGATGGTCGCGCTGTTCTACCCGGTCGTCTTCGGCATGATCGTCGGCGACGTGGGCTACGGCCTGCTCATGCTCGGCTTCGTGCTGTGGCTCCGCTTCAAGTACAAGAAGAACGAGGGCGTGCAGCTGGCAACCTCGATCCTCGGGCCGGCTGCCACGATGTGCGTCGCATTCGGCTTCATCTACGGCGAGTTCTTCGGCAACATCTTCGGCACGAAGATGCTGGACTGGATTCGGACCGTCCACATCGGGCCGCTGAGCCTGCCGTTCGAGCGGACCGTCATGGTCGAGCAGTTCATGTACATCGCGATCGTCGTAGGCGCGATCCAGGTCATCGTCGGCCTTGTCGTGGGCGTGGTCAACGGCTTCCGGACGAAGCACATCAAGCACGTCTACGAGAAGGGCGGCGCGCTCGCCTTCTTCCTCGGCTTCATCATGCTCATAGGTTTGTGGACGACGGTGGCGAAGATGGGCATCGTAGGCATGCTCATCCAGGCAGCCCTGTCGCTGCTGCTCCTGCTGGGCTTCGTGTTCTCGATCAAGGGCGGCGGCATTCTCGGCGCCCTCGAGTCGATCGACACGCTGAGCCACACGGCGAGCTACATCCGAATCATGGCCGTCGGACTGGCCGGCGCGATCTTCGCCGAGGCGGTCAACGAGATGGCGCTCAGCATGGGCGTCATCGTCGGGTTCCTCGTCGGGACCCTGCTCCACACGCTGAACTTCGCCATCGCGGCGTTCAGCCCCAACATCCATGCGCTGCGCCTCAACTTCTACGAGTTCTTCGGGAAGTTCTACGAGGCTGGCAAGCAGGAGTACAAGCCGTTCCATAAAACCGGAGGTGAAGAGAACGCATGATCAAGTCCAAGCTCGCAATCCGCATGTTCGTGGCCACGTTCTTCGGGATGTTCCTCATCCCGGCCGTCGCGTTCGCCGCTGAAGAAGCGCCGGCGGCAGGGGAAGTCCCGTGGCAGACGTCGGCCGCGAAGGCGCTCGCCGCCGGCATGGCCATGTCCGTCTCCGCGTTCTCAGCCGGCTACGCTCAGTCGAAGATCGGCGCCGCCGCAGCGGGAACGCTGGCCGAGCGCCCCGAGGTCTCGATCTGGCTGATCGTTCTCCAGGCGCTGCCGGAGATCATCGTCCTCCTCGGCTTCGTCATCGCGTTCATGATCAAGTAGCTGCCGGCTAAGCGGGAAGGACCGCAGATGGCGATCGAGGATATCTTCCGCGCTCTGGAGGAGCAGGCCGACGCGGAGTGCAAGGAAGTGCTCGACAACGCGAAGGCGCAGGCGGACGCGATACTCGCCGAGGCGCGCGAGGAAGCCGAGGCGCTGCGCCGCAAGCGGCTCGAGCAGGCCGAGGCCGCGGTCAAGAGCAAGACCATGCAGATGCTCAACGCCGCCAAGCTCGAGAACCGCAGGAAGACGGCGGCGCTGAAGGAGCAGGCGATCGGGAGCGTGTTCGACGAGGCGGCGGGGAAGCTCGCGAAGTCCCGTGACGACACCGCGTACGCCGACACCTTCCGCGAGCTTCTGGAGGAGGCGCTCGCGGGGGTCACCGGCGGGGTCGAGGTGCTCGTGGACCCGCGGGACAAGGCGCTCGCGGAGTCCCTGCTCACCTCGATGGGGATCGCGTACGAGATCAAGGACGTGCAGACGTCCGGGGGCGTCTCGATCGTCGCAAGCGAGGGGCGCATCTTCCGGCGCAACACGTTCGAGGACCGGATGGCGAAGGTCCGTCAGCGCTCGCAGGCGACGGTCTCGGAGATCCTGTTCTCATGAGGCCCGCCAGAGCCGACACCAGGTCCAAGCCGGAACGCGGCAGGGACTACGGCTACAGCAACGCCCGCGTTCGCGGCATGCGCTCGCGGCTGCTGCCCTCGTCCTTCTACGACTCCTTCATGGAGTGTCCGGACCTGCAAGCCACCATCCGCGCGCTGTCGGGGACGGAGTACGGGCCGGACCTCGAATCCAAGATCCTCCACGGTCAGACGTTCGGCGCGGTGGACGAGGCGTTGAAGGAGAACATGGTCCGGACGTACCGCAAGGTGCTGCGCGTCGTGAACGGCGAAGGGCGGTTCATCGTCAGCACGCTGCTCGGACGGTGGGATCTCTTCGACATCAAGACGATCATCCGCGGGAAGCACATGCACCTTCCGGCCGAGGAGATCGAGGAGAGCCTCATCGCTGCGGGCGAGCTGACGAAGGTAGACCTGGACGCGCTCACGAACCAGGAGGACGTCCGAGGGGTCGTCGACACGCTCTATATCTGGGGGGTCCCGTACGGCGTCCCCCTGCGCGCCGCAATGCGGGAGTACGTCGCGACCAACAACCTCGCGGGGCTCGAGCTGGCGCTCGACCGGCACTACGCCGAGTGGGCGTCCGAGCGGCTGAGCAATCGCCGCGAGAACTACCAGCTCGCAGAGCGAGTGCTCGCGGCGCAGACCGACGCGACGAACCTGGTTACCGCCTTCCGCCTCTTGAAGGCCGACATGGAAGGCGCCGACAAGGCGGCGCTGTTCCTCCCCGGAGGCAAGGACGTCTCGATCGAGCTGTTCAGGGAGCTGACCGGGCTGTCCGACATCGACGAGGTGCTCGAACGCCTCAGGCGCACCCCGTACGGCAAGTCGTTGGAGGCCGCCGCGCTCGAATACGTCGAGAGCGGGTCGATCGCGGTGCTCGAACGCGTGCTGGAGGACTTCGTCATGCGCCGGGCGCTTGCGACCTCGCACGTCAACCCGCTGGGCGCGGGAGTGCTCATCAGCTTCGTGTGGGCGAAGCAGAACGAGGTCACCAACCTGCGAATCATCGTGAAGGGGTCGTCGGTCGGCATGCCGCCGGACCGGATGAGAAGGGAGCTGATCGTTGTATAAGCTCGTCATTCTCACCGATCCCGAGAACGCGGACGGCTTTCGTCTCGCGGGCGTGGACGTGGAGGTGGCCGCTTCGCCGGACGAGGCCAGGCGCAAGCTGAACGATCTCGTGGACGACGACAACAGCGGCATCATCGCGGTGAACGAGTCGATGGTGGCGAGCATCGACGAGCGGCTTCAGAAGAAGATCGACTCGATCTACCGGCCGATCGTCGTGTCGCTCCCGCTGAAGGAGACGCTGCACGAGGAAGAGGACCATCGGGCGTATCTGTCGCGCCTGATCAGAAGGGCCATCGGATTCGACATCACACTGAGGCGAGGGTAGCCATGATCGTAGGGACGATTGCGAAGATCACGGGGCCGGTCGTCGTCGGCGACGGCATGACCGGCTCGAAGATGTACGACGTCGTGCGCGTCGGCGCCGAGGGCCTGATGGGGGAGATCATCAGGCTCGAGGGCGACCTCGCGACGATCCAGGTGTACGAGGACACCGCGGGGCTGAAGGTCGGGGACCTCGTCGAGTCCACCGAGGGTCCGCTGATGGTCGAGCTCGGCCCGGGGCTGTTGTCGTCCATCTACGACGGCGTGCAGCGGCCGCTGCCGGTCGTCGCACGGCAGGCGGGCGACTTCATCGAGCGCGGCACCACCGCCTCGGCGCTCGACCGTGAGCGCAAGTGGGAGTTCACGCCCTCCGTGGATGCCGGCCAGGAGCTCGCTGCGGGCGACGTGGTCGGGACCGTTCAGGAGGGGCAGACGATCCTGCACAAGGTCATGGTGCCGCCCGGGATGGCGGGCAGGGTCGAGACCGTCGTCAAGGCGGGCGGGTACACCGTGGACGACGTGGTCGTGACGCTGACGGGCGGCCTTGAGGTGAGGATGAGCCAGCGCTGGCCCGTTCGCATCGGCCGTCCGTACGCGAGGAAGCTCGATCCGGGGACGCCGTTCCTCACGGGGATGCGCATCCTCGACACGTTCTTCCCGATCGCCCAGGGCGGCAACGCGATCATCCCGGGCGGCTTCGGGACCGGCAAGACCGTGACCCAGCAGTCGCTCGCGAAGTGGGCGGACGTCGACATCATCGTCTACGTCGGCTGCGGCGAGCGCGGCAACGAGATGACGGAGGTCCTCACCGAGTTCCCGGAGCTCGAGGACCCGAAGTCGGGCGCCCCGCTGATGGACCGCACCGTGCTGGTCGCGAACACGTCGAACATGCCGGTGGCCGCCCGAGAGGCGTCCATCTACGTCGGCGCCACGCTCGCGGAGTACTACCGCGACATGGGCTACAACGTCGCGATGATGGCCGACTCGACGTCGCGATGGGGCGAAGCGCTCCGCGAGGTCTCCGGCCGCCTCGAGGAGATGCCCGGCGAGGAAGGCTACCCGGCGTACCTCGCGACACGTCTCGCCGCGTTCTACGAGCGGTCGGGGCGCGTGAAGACGCTCGGCACCGACGAACGCGTCGGGTCCGTGACGATGGTCGGCGCGGTCTCTCCGGCCGGCGGAGACATGTCCGAGCCCATGACGCAGAACTCGCTTCGCGTCACCGGCGCCTTCTGGGCGCTCGACACGTCGCTGGCGCACCGCCGGCACTTCCCGGCGATCAGCTGGACGAAGAGCTACACGCTGTTCCTCGGCCAGGTGAGGAGCTGGTACGAGAGCAACGTCGCGGCCGACTGGCAGGAGTATCGCGACCGCGCGATGTTCATTCTGCAGAAGGAGACCGAGCTCCAGGAGATCGTCCAGCTCGTGGGGCCGGACGCGCTTCCGGAGTCCGAGAAGATCATCCTGGAGATCGCGCGGATGCTGCGCGAGGACTTCCTCCAGCAATTCGCGTTCGACGAGGTCGACGCGTACTGCCCGCCGAAGAAGGCGTACCTGATGCTCAAGGCGATCCTGGCGTTCTACGACGCGTCGGTGCAGGCCCTGCAGCGCGGCGTCTCGCTGCGGCAGGTGCTCGAGCTGCCGCTGAAGGACAAGATCGCCGAAATCAAGACCACTCCGCACGACGAGGCGATCGAGATGCTGCCCGGGTTCGCGGCGCAGATCTCGGAGGACATCGCAGGGATCGAGGTGCTTTAGGATGGCCGTCGAGACGCAGGACACCCGTTCGCTGATGTCGACCGAGTACCGGACGCTCAGCTACGTCACGGGCCCGCTCATCTTCGTCAACAACGTCAACGACGTGGCGTACAACGAGATGGTCTCCATCGTCATGCCCGACGGGCACGAGCGGTCGGGCCAGGTCCTCGAGGTCAACGGCGACATCGCCGTCATCCAGGTCTTCGAGGGCACCGCCGGCATCGACATCGACGCGACGCGCGTCCGCTTCCTCGAGGAGGGCGCGAAGATCGACCTGTCGCCCGAGCTGCTCGGCCGAGTGCTGAACGGCACCGGCAAGCCGATCGACGGTGGAGCGCCGATCATCCCCGAGAAGCGCGCGGACATCAGCGGCGCGCCGATCAACCCGTACCAGCGCGAGAAGCCGGCGGACTTCATCGAGACCGGCATAAGCGCGATCGACGGCCTCAACACGCTGGTCCGCGGCCAGAAGCTCCCGATCTTCTCGGGCTCCGGCCTCCCCGCGAACGAGCTCGCGGCGCAGATCATCCGACAGGCGCGCGTCATCTCCGGCGAGGAGTTCGCGATCGTGTTCGGCGCGATGGGCATCACGCACCGCGAGGCCGCCTACTTCATGAGCCAGTTCGAGAGCACGGGCGCGCTCGAGCGCGTCGTGTTCTTCCTCAACCTCGCCGACGATCCGACCGTCGAGCGCCTGCTCACCCCGAAGTGCGCGCTCACGACGGCCGAGTACCTCGCGTTCGAGAAGGACATGCAGGTGCTCGTCGTGCTCTCCGACATGACGAACTACTGCGAAGCGCTTCGCGAGATCTCGACCGCGCGCGAGGAGGTCCCGGGCCGCCGCGGCTTCCCGGGCTACATGTACACGGACCTCTCGACGATCTACGAGCGCGCGGGCCGCATCAAGGGCAAGAAGGGCTCGGTCACGCAGCTCCCGATCCTGTCGATGCCCGATGACGACATCACGCACCCGATCCCGGACCTCACCGGCTACATCACCGAGGGGCAGATCGTGCTCTCGCGGCACCTGCACCGCCGCGGCGTCTACCCGCCGCTCGACACGCTGCCGTGCCTGTC
>JAJZPX010000123.1 GCA_021811025.1 Actinomycetes bacterium | reverse complement strand
CGAGGGGCAGATCGTGCTCTCGCGGCACCTGCACCGCCGCGGCGTCTACCCGCCCATCGACACGCTGCCGTGCCTGTCGCGCCTCATGAACCTCGGCATCGGCGAGGGCAAGACGCGTGACGACCACCGAGCGGTGGCGAACCAGCTCTATGCGGCGTACGCCCAGGGGCGCGACCTGCGGCGCCTGGTGGCGATCGTCGGCGAGGAGGCGCTGTCGGACGCTGACCGCCGGTACCTGCGCTTCGCGGACGACTTCGAGAAGCGCATCGTCGGGCAGGGCCAGGAGGGCCGGTCCATCGAGGAGACGCTGACCATCGGCTGGGAGCTCCTCGCGGGGCTGCCGATGAACGAGCTGAAGCGCGTGCGCGACTTCATCCCGAAGTACCATCCGCAGGCCGCCGAGCAGTCCGGCGACCTGTAGGGGAGGACGGCGAAGTGGAAGAAGTCCGGCCCACAAGGTCCGAGCTCCTCGAGCGCAAGCAGCAGATCGCGCTCGCGCAGCAGGGCATGGACCTGCTGAAGCAGAAGCGTGACGCGCTCCTGATCGAGTTCATGTCGGTCATGGACGAGACGCTGCGCCTGTCGGGCTCGCTGCAGAAGACCGTGTCGGAGGCGCAGTACTCGCTCGCGATCGCGAAGTCGGTGGACGGCTCGGTCTCGGTCCGGTCGGCCGCGGTGGCCACGAAGGGCGAGGTCACCATCGACATGTCCGGCACCAAGATCATGGGCGTCTCGATCCCGGTCGTCACCAAGGGCGAGAGCCCGGTGCGGAGTTCCTTCACCCGCGGCTACTCCATCACCGGCGTCAGCTCCCGCATCGACGAGTCGGCCGACAAGTTCGAGCGCATCCTCGACGTCATCATCGAGTATGCGGACATCGAGACGCGGCTCAAGCGGCTCGGCGAGGAGATCCAGAAGACGAACCGGCGCGTGAACGCGCTCGAGCAGATCACGGTGCCGGCGCTGAAGGAGCAGGTGGCGTACATCCAGATGACGCTGGACGAGCGCGCGCGCGAGGACCTGTTCCGCCTGAAGAAGGTCAAGAGGAAGATCGAGCAGAAGAAGAGGGCCGCTGAGGCGGCGGCCTGACGGCGACGGGGGTTCCACCGAGGGCGGCGCAGATCCTGGGGGGACAGCGCCGCCCTCGCCCGTCAACAGAGAAGGGCCGCCCGGACGAGACGACCCGTCTTCTTGCTGCCGTCTCGCTTACCCCTTCGCGACGACCACCGCGTACGTGTCGTTCAGGACGTCGACGCTGTTGCGCGTATGGTTGGCGATCTCGCGCGCGTAGTTGAGGATCTGCCGGACGTCCGCGTACTTCAGCTTGCTGAAGTGCAGCTCGTCCCACTCCGCGCGCGCGACGTACGCCCACAGCTCCCCGAAGACCCAGGAGAGCGCCTCGATCTCCGCGTGGGAGAGCAGCGCCCAGTCCGCCTTCATGCCCTGGCGCAGCCGCTCCATCGCGCGCTCGGTCGCGCGGGCCTTACGCAGCTGGAAGGTGCGCATGCCGATCTCTTCGTCGTTCACGTCCGGCCGCTGGCTGTTCATGTTCATCTCTCAGTGTCACCCCCTGGCCCGTGTATTCGCCGTGTGGAAGGGGATTCCTGCAGCGGGAAGGCCGGGCGGCGGAGCGTTGCCGTAAGATGTGAGGGGAGCGGGAGCCGTCGAAGGGGTGTGCATGGAGTTCGCCGAGGTCGTCCGCAAGCGCCGCAGCGTGCGGCACTTCAACAGCAGGCAGAACGTCTCGGACGAGGACGTGCGAGACCTCCTCGGCGCCGCGGTCACCGCGCCCAGCGCCGGCAACATCCAGCCGTGGCGGTTCGTGGTGGTGCGCTCGCTCGAGGCGCGGGAGCGGCTCGCGGCGGCGATGCACCAGAAGTGGGCGACCGGCGCCCCGGTCATCATCGCCGTGTGCGTCGACCCGAGGCCGTGCGCCGCGCGCTACGGGGAGCGCGGCGAGCGGATGTACGCGCTGCAGGACACGGCGGCGGCGGCCGAGAACATCCTCCTTGCGGCGGTCGACAAGGGACTGGCGTCGTGCTGGGTCGGCGCCTTCGACGCCGCCGCCGTCGCGCAGGCGCTCGGCGTGACGCCGCCGATCACCCCGGTCGCGATCCTTCCCGTCGGCCATTCGGCCGAGTCCGCGGGCAAGCCCGCGCGCAGGCCGATCGACGAGGTCACCACGTGGCTGTAGGCGGCCGGGAGTTCCGCTCGCTCGACGAGCTGCGGCGCTACATGGCGGAGTGCGACCGCTGCCCTCTGGGCTGCACGCGCAGGAACCTGGTGTTCGGGGTCGGGGACCCGCACGCGGAGCTGATGTTCATCGGCGAGGCTCCCGGGGAGCGCGAGGACGTCCTCGGAGAGCCGTTCGTGGGGGCCGCGGGCAAGCTCCTGGACGAGCTCCTCGCGAGCATCGGCCTGCGGCGCGACCAGGTCTACATCGCCAACGTGCTGAAGTGCCGTCCCCCCGGCAACCGCGACCCGCTGCCCACAGAGATCGCCGAGTGCGCTCCTTTCCTCGACGAGCAGATACGCCTGATCGACCCGAAGGTCATAGCGACGCTGGGCAAGTTCGCCGCGCAGTTCGTACTGAAGACGTCGCGAGGGATCACGTCGCTGCGGGGAAAGCTATACCGCGTCGACGGGCGGCAGGTGATCCCGATATTCCACCCCGCGGCGGCCCTGCACAATCCCGGGTACCGGCAGGTGCTGTTCGAGGACTTCCGCCGGCTGCGCGCGGTACTCGCCCGGACGCCCGAGCAGGCGGCCGAGGCGTGCGCGGAGGGGCGCGAGGTCGAGCCCGCGCGCGAGGGCGCGCCGCGCGTCGTGGAGTGCGAGACGCCGAGGCTGTTCGACCTGGAGTAGGGGAGCGCGTTGAGCTTGATGCTGCACACGGCGTCCGAGCGCGAGACGGCCGAGGCGGGCAGGCTGCTGGCGCCCCTGCTCGCGCCGAACGACGTCGTCGCGCTCACCGGAGACCTCGGCGCCGGGAAGACGGTGCTGGCGAAGGCGGTGGCGGCGGGGCTCGGCGTTCAGGAGCCGGTCATCAGCCCAACGTTCAACATGCTGCTCGTCCATCCCGGCCGCCTCAGCCTCTACCACTTCGACCTCTACCGGCTCGACGACGAGGCGCAGCTGGAGGACATCGACTTCTACGCGACGCTCGAGGCGGGAGGCGTGTCGCTCATCGAGTGGGGGGAGCGATTCCCCGACGCCCTGCCGCCGGATCACCTCGCCGTCGTGCTCACGATCGCCGGGGACGAGGAGCGCGACATCGAGCTCGTGCCGCACGGAGCGCGCTCGGAGGAGCTGGCGGCGGCGTGGGCGGCGCTGGCGGGCGGTGACCTCGGGTGAGGACGGTGCTCGCGTTCGACACGGCCACCGACGTCATCGCCGTTGGAGTCGGAAGGTGGCCCGAGGAGGTCGAGGGCGCGCCGCGCGAGATGCTGGCCGAGCTCGAGCTGGCCGCGTTTCGCGCGGCGAACACCAGGCTGCTGACGTCGATGGTCGAGCTGTTGCGCGAGATCTCGCTCGACGTCGGGCACCTCGACGCCGTCGTCGTCGGTCGCGGTCCCGGCTCGTTCACCGGCGTCCGCATCGGAGTCGCGACCGCCAAGGGGCTGGCGCAAGGGCTGGGCGTCCCGCTGTACGGCGCGGGGACCCTGGACGCGGTGGCGTGGCGGTTCGCGTACCACGACGGCCTCGTCGGCGTCGTCGGCGACGCGATGCGCCAGGAGGTGTACCCCGCGCTCTTCCGCTGCGGCGGCGGGAGCGTTGAGCGGCTCGGCCGCGACGTCGTCGAGAAGCCGGCCGAGACGGCCGCTCGCTGGGCGGCCGAGACCGGCGAGCCCCTGCTTCTCGCCGGCAACGGGCTCGCGAAGCACCGCGACCTGTTCGCCGGCGCGCTGCGCGGGCGCGTCTCCGTGGCGCCGCCCGAGGTCTGGGCGCCGTCGGGGGCCGGGCTCCTCGCCGCCGCCCTCGAGGCGCTGCCCGAGGCCGGTCCCGGCGACCCAGGCACGCTGCTGCCGGTCTACACCCGCCTAGCCGACGCCGAGGAGGCGGAGGCGCGGCGCCTCGGCGCGGAACCCGGGCGCAACGAGACGGGCGTCGCGGGGCCGGGGCCGGAGGAGGCGCGATGAGCGCGAGCATAAGGCCGATGCGCGCCGACGACCTTCCGCAGGTGCTCGCGGTCGAGCGCGCGAGCTTCGTGCAGCCGTGGTCGGAAGGGCTCTTCCTCGACGAGCTCGCCCACGCCGACACGCGGACGTGGCTGGTCGCGGACTCGGAGTGGGGGATCGTCGGGTTCGGCGGGCTGATGCAGAACCTCACCGACGGCCACATCCTCGACCTCGCGGTGCGCCCCGACTCGCGAGGGCGCGGCGTCGGACGTGCACTCGTGTCGGCGCTGATCGAACGCGCCGTGGAGCTCGGCATCCATCGCATGACGCTCGAGGTCCGGCCGAGCAACGGCGTCGCGCAGCGGTTGTACGAGGAGGCGGGCTTCGTCAGCGTCGGCCGCCGGCGCGGCTACTACGAGGACAGCGACGAGGACGCGATCATCATGTGGACCGGCCAGCTCTCCTCGGCCGAGGAGGTCGGGACGCGCGAGAGGCTCGCGCGCCGCGCGCGGGCTTCGCTGGAGGCGTTCAGCCTCGAGGATCCGCCGGAAGAGCGCCTCGCCGAGGGGGACGACCTCATCCTCGCCGTCGAGACCAGCTGCGACGAGACCGCGGCGGCGGTGATGCGGGGAGGGCGCGAGCTCCTGTCGAGCGTGGTGGCGAGCCAGGTGCGCTTCCATGCGCGCTTCGGCGGGGTGGTGCCGGAGATAGCGTCGCGCAAGCACACTGAGGCGATCGTCGCGGTGGTGAGCGAGGCGCTCGACAGCGCAGGGATCGACCTCGCCGACCTCACGGCGCTGGCGGTGACGCAGGGGCCAGGGCTGGTGGGCGCGCTCGTGGTGGGCCTCGCGTATGCGAAGGGCCTGGCGCTCGCGACCGGCCTGCCGCTCGTCGGCGTCAATCACCTCGAAGGGCACATCTTCGCGAACGTGCTGGCCGACCCGGACGTGGCGCCGCCGCTCGTGGCGCTCGTGGTGTCCGGTGGCCACACCTCGCTCGTGCACATGCCCTCATGGGGCGTCTACCGCACCCTCGGCTCGACGATCGACGACGCCGCGGGCGAGGCGTTCGACAAGGTCGCGAAGATGCTCGGGCTCGGATACCCGGGCGGTCCCGTGCTCTCGGAGCTCGCGAAGAAGGGCGATCCGAAGGCGATCCGCTTCCCTCGCGCCCTCATCAACACGGCCGACTACGACTTCTCGCTGTCCGGGCTGAAGACCGCGGTGCTGACGTACATCCGCCACGAGAACGCGGCGGGGCGCGAGGTCGACGCGGCCGATGTCGCCGCGTCGTTCCAGGCCGCAGTGATCGACGTGCAGGTCGCGAAGGCCGTGCGCGCGGTGCGGGAGTGCGGAGTGAGGACGTTCTGCCTCGCGGGCGGGGTGGCGGCGAACGAGGCGCTCCGCGACGCGCTCACTGCCGCATTCGGGCCGCTCGGCGTGCTGGTATCGGTCCCGCCGCTCACCTTCTGCACCGACAACGCCGCAATGATCGCCGCCGCGGCGCACTACCGCCTGCGCCGCGGCGAGCTCATCGGGCTGGATGCGGAGGCGCTCCCGAACCTCGCCCTCGGGTGAGCCGGCTCCGCCCAGGGGCTTCTCGGGCGAGAACGCGAGAACGCAGCAGCTCAGGGGTATTGAAACCGGTCCCGCGAGTTGCTTAGAATACGGAACCGTTAGCAGTCGGGGAGGTAGAGTGCTAACATCTCCGAGTCGTCACACCCCGCCAGGGGTACGAAACGAAGTATCCGTTCGTGTCGAGCAGCAGGAGGGTAGGGCATGAGACTGAAGCCGTTGGGCGATCGGGTCGTCGTCAAGCCGAGCGAGGCCGAGGACCAGACAAAGTCGGGCCTGTTCATCCCCGACACCGCGAAGGAGAAGCCCCAGAAGGGCGAGGTCGTCGCGGTTGGTGAGGGCAAGTTCGACGATAGCGGCAAGCGCGTCCCCATGGACGTCAAGACCGGCGACACGGTCGTCTTCTCGAAGTACGGCGGCCAGGACTTCAAGATCGACGACGTTGAGTACAAGATCCTGCGCGCCGACGACATCTACGCGATCGTCGAGGGTTAGCGCGTCCGGCAGG
>JAJZPX010000122.1 GCA_021811025.1 Actinomycetes bacterium | reverse complement strand
CGAAGCGCGTGGACATCGCGGTCTTCGGTCCCGGCGCGTCACACCGTCAGGAGAACGCTTTCCTCTTGGTGGAGACGAAGAAGGCCGGGACGAACCCCCACGGCAAGAAGGACGGCATAGACCAGCTCAAGTCGTACATGGCCGCCTGCTTGAACGCTCAGTACGGCATGTGGACCAATGGCGACGACCGCTACTGTTTCGCAAAGAGGACGAAGAACGGCAACTTGCTCTTTGAGGAAGTCGTCGAGATACCCGCACAAGGTCAGACCGAGGCTGAGGCGCAACGCCCGCAACGCAAGGACCTGAAGCCGGCGACAGCAGACAACCTCCTCTTCGCCTTCCGCAGGTGTCACAACTACATCGCTGGCAATGCCGGTCTCCACAAGGGCGACGCGTTCTGGGAGCTCCTCAAGATCATCTTTGCGAAGATCGAGGACGAGAGATCGGGCGCCATCAACTTCTACGCGACGCCGAGCGAGCTCAGTACGGCTATCGCCGCGGGCGCCACAAAGGCCCGGATTCAGCGCCTGTTTAATGACCGCGTGGTCAAGAAGTACCCGAACATCTTCAACACTGCGGAGACGCAGACGATAGAGCTGCGGCCCGATGTGCTCGCCTACGTCGTCGCACAGCTGCAGGGCTACTCACTCCTGGCATCACCCGTGGACGTCAAAGGCATCGCGTACGAGGAGATCGTAGGCGCCAATCTGCGCGGCGACCGCGGGGAGTTCTTCACGCCACGAAACGCCTGCAGGATGGCCGTTGAGATGCTCGACCCTCAGCCAGGCGAGCGCGTGCTCGATCCGGCGTGCGGCACGGGTGGCTTTCTCATCACCGCCATGAATCACGGCCTCATGCGTCTTCGCGAGAGCGAACAGATGATGTGGGTCGACCCCGACCGTCCCACGCCGAGCGAGCTCCAGGAGCTGTTCCGCAAGAACTCGGAGTATCTGTCCACCTGTGTGTACGGGCTCGACATCAACCCCTCGCTCGTCCGAGCAGCGAAGATGAACATGGTCATGAACAACGATGGCGAAGGCGGCCTCTTCCGGGCTAACAGCCTCGCGAATCCTCACCGGTGGGACAGCGTCCCGCCTGAGCGCGTCAGCTTGGGTAGCATGGACGTCATCTTCACGAATCCGCCGTTCGGGGCCAACATCGTGATCGACGACGAGCTGGTCTTGTCCCAGTACGCCCTCGCGGCCGTATGGGACGAAGACGACGAGGGCGTTTGGACGAAGCGGACAACTCCCTCTGGCGAGCCGGTGCTCCAGTCGAGCCAGCCGCCTGAAGTCCTGTTCATTGAGCGCTGCGTTCAGCTTCTCAAGGAGGGGACCGGCAGGATGGCGATGGTCATCCCCAACGGGATCCTGAACAACCCCGCCCTCGCGTACGTCCGCACGTGGATGCTCCAGAACGTGCAGCTGCTCGCGGTCGTCGATATGCACCGCGACCTCTTCCAGCCGAAGAACGACACTCAGACATCTATGGTGCTCATGCGCCGCTTGGATGCCCGGGAGCGGGATCTGGCCTGTGCAGGCCGTCTCGACTATCCCGTCTTCATGGCCATTGCGGAGAAGATCGGCCACGACAAGCGCGGCAACTTGATCTACCGCCACGACAGCACGGGCGCAGACGTTCTCGTCGAGCGCGTCGAGCTGGAGAAGACCATCGATTCGGAGACGGGACAGGAAACCGAAAGACGCGTTCTAACCCGGGATAGGGTTATCGACGACGATCTGCCCACCGTGGCCGACTCCTATCGTGAGTGGGTTGAGTCCAAGAAGTGATCCTCGACGTCATCGATAGAACTGAGCTTGTTCGCGAGACCCGCGTAGACGCACCCTACTTCTTATCAGAGGGGCGGCGCGTTGCACGGCTGGTTGACCGTATTCGCCACGCAGGCGTCGAGTTCGTCTCGGTCGGCGGCAAAGACGGCATCGGGGCGGTATGGGCACCCAAGCGCCTCACCCGCGCGTATGCTGCGCCTGGTGAACCTGCATCACCCTACCTGCAGCCGTACGACATCCTGGAGTACCTGCCGACAGCCAGATCCCACCTCTCGAATCGTCGAACTAACCTACCTCTGTACCAAGTCGAACCGGGCACGATCCTCCAAACGTGTTCGGGGCGGAACCTCGGTCCTCTCGTTGTTGCAGACCAGTACCTGTCGTCCTTCGTGCACAGCCACGACCTGCTGAGACTGTGGATAGAGGACGTGGACCTCCGCTTCTACGTGCAAGCGTTCTTGGCGACTCAGCCGGGGCAGGCGATCTTGCGAAGGAGCAAGACGGGCTCGGTCGTGGACCACATCAGCGTTGAGCACCTCGAAGCCGTCGAGCTCCCACTGCTACCGGGCATCGTCCAGCAGGTAGCCGGACTTGCGCGTAGAGCGTTCACACTGAGGCAGGCTGCAAGGATGACGCTGTCTGAGGCCAGGAAGCGGTTCGACGCAGCCCACGGCGTGGAGCTCCCGCAGCGAAGCCTAGCTCGTGGGTGGAGTCTCCAGGCGCAGGTGCTCGCCCACTGGGGACGGGTTGATGCGGCCTACTTCGACCCAGGGGTCCATCATGCCGTCCAAGCACTGCGGGGACGCAGCGGGGTCCGACTCGACACCTTGGCCAAAGTGGTGAAGCCGGCCGGGCGCTACAAGACGATCTACGTGGAACAGGAGTACGGTCGTCCAATCCTGTCGGGGCGCCAGCTTCTGCAATGGCGGCCGGTCGGTCTGAAGCACATCGCGCCCGCAGCCCTGGCAGACCCGCAGCGCTACCAACTCGAACAAGGATGGATCGTCTACCCGGCGGACGGACGTGTAGAAGGCCGACTCGGCACACCGGTGATGGTCACAGCGACCCGAGACGGATGGCTCGCCAGCGGCCATGTTGGCCGACTCATCCCAGAGAACGCTTCCCCGGGGTTTCTCTACCTGGCGTTGTCTTCAGCAGTCGTGCAGGCACAGCTATCTGCACGGGCATGCGGGTCTGTCGTCGACTCGGTCTATCCGGGCGACGTCGAGACAATCGTCGTTCCCGCTCCCCATGGTGATGCGTACGACGACGTCACGGACGCATGGAGAGCTTTCGATGAGGCGGAGCGCTGCGAGTCGGAGGCCTATGCGATCCTCCTGGCTGCACTTGAGGAGTACGAACCAACCCCAACCCAACTGTAGGCACCCATGTTCCTTACTCTCGGACACTCGGACCGGACGCAAGACGACCTGCTTTGCGTCCTGCAGCACAACAAGGTCGAGGTCGTTGCGGACTTGAGGAGCTCGCCGTACTCGCGGCATGCCTCCCAGTTCAACAGGGAAGCGCTGAAGGCCGTTCTCAAGGAAGCGGGCATTGGCTACGTCTTCCTCGGAGAGATCCTCGGCGGTCGACCCGAGGAACCGTGGTTCTACGACGACCAAGGCTTCGTCTTGTACTACAAGATGGCGGAGGACCCGAGATTCCTGGAAGGGATTGAGCGGCTCGAAAACGGTGAGAGCAAAGGCCTGCAGGTGGCCCTATTGTGTAGTGAAGGCGATCCGGCCGTCTGTCACCGTCACCTGCTCGTGTCCCGCGTGCTAGCTGCGCGAGGTCACCAGGTAGTGCACATCCTGCGTGATGATTCGCTGATCGCCTTCGAGGCCATCCCAGCACAGACGACGCTTCTGGAAGGGGAGGACACGACGTGGAGATCTACACGATCGGTTTCACCCAGAAGTCCGCAGAGGACTTCTTCGAGCGACTGAAGAGGGCTGGAGTACGGCGCCTCGTTGACATCCGTCTCAACAACTCATCCCAGCTTGCGGGCTTCACGAAAGGCCGCGATCTCCCGTACTTCTTGCGCCAGATTTGTGACGCGGCCTACGTGCACATCCCTGACCTCGCTCCAGAGGAGTCGACTCTGAAGGCGTACAAGACGACCGGAGACTGGGACCGTTACGTGGTCGACTTCCAGGCTACACTCGACCGCCGTGCCCCCGAGCGGCAGCTCACGCCCGCCTACTTCGAAGTGCCGACCGTCTTGCTCTGCTCCGAGCCGACGGCCGAACGCTGCCATCGGCGGTTAGTGGTGGAGCATCTAGCCCGGCACTGGCAAGATGTGAGGCGGGTCGACTTGTAGTCGGGCATCGGGGGGCCGATGGAGATCGTTGTCACACATCTGAGCAAGTTCGGCGGCACCCGGGCATGCCTTGCCGGGGTGGACCTCGACACCTACGGCTTTGTCCGCGTCAAGCAGGACAACGGGTACTTCCCAACTCGCGACGACCTCGCGGTTGCGGGCGGCCCAATCGCTCTCGGCGATGTCATTGCGTTCGACGCCGTGCCTCTCTACGTCACAGCGCCCCATCGCGAGAACGTCGGTTTCGCTCCCGGCAGCCTCGAGATCCTGCGCCATTCAGCCGCTGCGTTCATGAGTGAGGCGCTCGGCCACGTTGCGTGCGGCTCTCTTGCTGACGGTTTCGATGGCGAACCCGTGCAAGACGGGCACGGCAGGTCGTGTCGTTTCACTGAGGCCGCGAACTCCCTCTGCATCATCACGCCGGATCGGGTCACGCTCGACCTCGCTGACTTCGGCCACGGGGACGAACCCCGCGTGCGGTGGTGGACCGGCGAACTGAAGATCAACAGTCCGCTTGACGACATACGCCTCTATCCGGACGGGCAGCTTGACCTGGACGCGTTTGACCAGATAGACGCGCAGGTCGACGCGGCGGACCAGGTCTTCCTCGCCTGCAGCATAGGCGGATGGCACGTCGCACCGTCGGGGAGTGCGGGATACTGGCTGCTCGTTGCCGGCGTCCATGCGCTGCACAACTAGCTCATCCGGGCTGGACCGTCGTCCCGGCCGACACACCGCCGAGGGGGACTGCGCAAGACAAGTCTCGCTAGCGCTTCCGCGCCGCGATGCGCTCGTAGGCACGACGAAGCCGCTTGAGGCTCATCGCGATCACCGACAGGAAGTGGGCTGCCACGAAGACAGCTGCTGCGGTGAGAAGCTGCCCTCTGAGGTCGTTACCGAACATCCCTAGCGCATCAACGGCAATCAGGTACAGCGCAAGGCCAAGTCCAACGATGATGGCCCACATCACGTTGTAGAACGTCTCGTCGAGCAGCTCGTAGTCTCGGGACACCAGTCGCTTGTCGTTGATCTGATGCGTCTCGAGTCGCAGCTGGAAGATGAACACGGCCATCGAGCACAGCAGCGCTGCCACGATGGACACGCCGGCCACGGCTCCCGCCGTGTCCTTCCAGTACCAACCCGTCGCAAGGCTGGCCGCTGCCACGACGGCGGGCAGAGCGAACTGCTCAACAACATCGCGCCAGCAGACCTTACCGGTCTCCGAGTCGACGAGCGTCCGGAAGTGATCGACCACAATGGGAAGAAGCGATGTCTTGCTCAACACATACACCTCGTGGTTCCAACGGACGAGCGGCTAGAGCCGGTCGAGCAAGTCGGCCGCCTTCTCCTCGCAACGACTGACAAAGACCTCGTCGCTCAGCGGGGGCTCTCCCGGACCGTTCAGTTCCTCGCGCATGGACGGTAGGTCGTCGCCGTCTCCCAGCACGAACTTCTTCTGCCGTCCCTCACTGGTGCGCAGTGTCACGAGAACCTCGGACCTCTGCGGCATGTCGGACAGCCCGACCGAACGGGCCGCACGCTCAGGATGGGCGCGAAGCTCATCCAGGAGGTCGCGACGCAAGAAGTGCCTCCTCGGCGGGCGCAGCACATGAGACAGGATGGCCAAGGTCTCGGACGTGGGATCCGCCAGGTCCGACGAGTGCTCCCTGACGCGAACCTCGACCTCCCTCAGCTCCGCGGACTCGGCCCACACTTCACCCTCGGTGACAGCGTTGCGCTTCATCGTGAAGTCTGAGCTGTGGCTCCAGTGCGTGGCGAAGTTGGTCAGTAGAATCGTTCCACCGCTTCCCCGGCCCGAGTACTCGCAGAAGTACAAGGCTGTCTCCCCGGGCGTCGGCACGTGGAGCAGTGCCCGCGTCATACCAGTCGGTGCCTGGTCTTCGGTAATCGCCGTGACCACCGTTCCCGATTGCGCGTCACGGAGCGCTCCCGCCTCGCCCCACGACCCGACCTCGACGTCAACCAGCAACGACCGGCCGACCCTTCTCGTGTCGGACACCCGAACCCACCGGTTCCGGTCCGGGTCGTGGAGATCGTCCGGCCCCAGGTTCCGGCACCACGCCTCAAACGCGTCAAGAAGATCGGCGCCATCGAGATCTGAAGGAGCGAAAGTTTGCTCGGGATGACGCTTCCGATAGAACTCAA
>JAJZPX010000121.1 GCA_021811025.1 Actinomycetes bacterium | reverse complement strand
CTAGTACTGGCCGAGGCCGGCCCGGCGCGGGACGGGGTACGAACCGCGCAGGCGACCTCCGGAGGTGTGAGATGGATCCCAGCGGCAAGACGATCCTCGTTTGCGGCGCGACCGGGCATCAGGGCGGCGCTTCGGCCAGGCATCTGCTCGAGGACGGCTGGACGGTGCGCGCGCTCACGAGGCATCCGGACACCGACGCCGCGCGCGCTCTCGCCGGCCTCGGCGCCGAGCTCGTCGTCGGCGATCTGCTGGACCGCGCGTCCCTCGATCAGGCGATCCGCGGCTGCTACGGCGTGCACAGCGTGCAGACGTACCGCGAGGCGGGCATCGAGGGCGAGGTGACGGAGGGCCGCAACATCGTCGACGCGGCGAAGGCGGCGGGCGTGGAGCACTTCGTGTACTCCTCCGTGATAGGCGCGGGGGAGCAGAGCCCGCGGCTGGATTACGTTCGCTCGAAACCCGAGCTCGAGCGCTACCTTCGCGACAGCGGGCTGGAGTGGACGATCTTCCGCCCGTGCACCTTCATGGAGAACTTCCTGTGGCAGCGCGACGACCTGGCGGCGGGGGTCCTCAGGGGCTTCGAGCCGCCGGACGCGGCGCATCAGTACATCGCCGTCGACGACATCGGGCGGTTCGTCGCTCTCGCGCTCCGCGAGCCCGGAGACTGGCTGCAAACCACAACGCTCATCGCAGGCGACGCTCTCTCGATGAACGAGGTGGCCGAGGTGCTCGGGCGGGCGCTCGGGCGACCCGTCCGCTACGAGCGGCTCGCGCCTCCCGCCGGCGTGCCCGCGCCGGCGGCCTCGCCGGAGATCGCCGACCTCGACAGGCTACGCCGGCTGCTCCCGGTCCTCAAGACGCTCGAGGAGTGGGCGCGCAGCGTGGATTGGGCGATGGAGCCGGCGCCCGCGGTGCACTGAGGAACCGCGGACGAGCACATCCGGATAGAGCGGCGGCGGCGCGGCGGCGTACACTCGCTTGCATGGACACGAGCGTTTCGCCAGTCGCCGCGACGATCGCGCGCCTCATCGACGACGCCGTCGCACGCGATCGCAGCGTCCCGTCGCTCGCCGAGCTCGCGCGCGCGGCGCACGTGAGCCCGTCGCACCTGCGGCGGGTCTTCACGCGCGCGGTCGGCGTCTCCCCTCACGCCTACGCGGACGCGCGCCGCGCGGAGCGCCTGCGCTCGATGCTGTCCGCCGGCCGTCCAGTGGCCGACGCGATCGGCGAGGCGTGCTTCGGGTCGCCGAGCCGGGTGTACGAGCGGACGGGCGAGCTGCTCGGCATGACGCCGGGGACGCTCCAGCGAGGCGCGCCCGGCGAGCGGATACGCTACGCGCTCGCGGACAGCTCTCTCGGCCGTGTCGTCGTCGCCTCGACCACCCGCGGCGTCTGCCTCGTCGCGTTCGGGGAGTCGGACGAGGAGCTCGCGGCCGAGGTGCGCCGCCGCTTCCCGCGGGCCGCCGTCGAGCCGTCGCCGCTCGAGGAGGAGATGTGGGTCGCGGCCGTCGTCGAGCTGATCGACGCGCCCGCCTCCGACATCGGCGTTCCGCTCGACGTGCGCGGCACCGTCTTCCAGCGCCAGGTGTGGGCCGCGCTGCGCGCGATTCCCGCAGGTACGACCGTCACCTACTCCCAGCTCGCCGCGGCGATCGGCAGGCCGACGGCGACGCGCGCCGTCGCGCGGGCATGCGGCAGCAACCCCGCCGCGGTCGTCGTCCCGTGCCACCGCGCGATCGGCGCCGACGGCTCGCTCACCGGCTACCGCTGGGGCGTCGAGCGGAAGAGGGCGCTGCTCGAGCGCGAGATGGGGGATGCTCCCCCCGGCAAGTGACCGGCCGGTCGAGGGAGCGGGTCAGATGGCAGAGGCGAACCCGCAGAGGGGCATCCTCCGCGAAGTCGCCATGTCCTTCGTCGTCGCGGGGCTCGTCGTCTTCGTGGGCTGGCTCGACACCGTCACCGGCCTCCGCCCCGACGTCACGGTCCTCTACCTCGTCCCGATCGGGCTCGCCACGTACGAGTTCGGCCTCTGGCCCGGGCTGCTGGTGGCGGGCGCCGCCGCGGCTGCGGAGATCCTCTCGCACCCAGGGGGCGAGCGGTTCTCCGAGGTCGCGATCGTGGCGGACGCGATCACGCACCTCGCCGTGTTCGTCCTCGCCGCGGTCGTCGTCGACCGGCTGCTCGCCCAGCTCCGAGAGATCACCCGCCTCGAGGCGCGGCGCGACTTCGACCTGTCCGTGGCGCGCGACGTCTACCAGACCACGCTGTCCCTGCCCGCGACGCGGCGCACCGACCTCTCCCTCGGCTTCAGTCAGGCGTTCGCCTTCGAGCTCGGAGGCGACTACATGCACGTGTCGGACACCGGGGACGGCATGTTCGTCGCGGTGGGCGACATCTCCGGCAAGGGGGCGGCCGCGGCGCTGTTCAGCGTGACGCTCCACCAGGAGGTGCTCGAGAGCGTGCACGCCACGAGCGATCCAGCCGAGGTGGTCCGCTCGGTGAACCGCCGGCTCTACCAGGCGACGCCCGGGCAGATGTTCGTGACGCTCTTCTGCGCCTTCATCGAGAACGGCGAGCTGCGCTACGTGAACGGCGGACACGAGCCGGGCTTCCTCCTCTCGCCCCCGGAGCAGCCGCGGCAGCTGTTGTCCGAGCGCACGCTGCCGCTCGGCATCGAGCCGGAAGTCGACGCGGCGACCACCGCCCTCCCGTTCTCGCCGGGCTCGCTGCTGCTCCTCGTCACGGACGGCGTCACCGAGAGCCCGCGCATGCAGCCGCATCCCTACGAGCGCCTGTCGTCGCTGCTGTCGGCCGAGCGCGACGCGCCGCCGCAGCAAGTCGCCGACCGCGTGTTCTCCGAGGCCGCCCCCCGCGCGGCGGGCGAGACCCAGCGCGACGACATCACGGTGCTCTGCGTCCGCAGGAGCGGCTGACGCCAGCCCGCGCTACACTTGCCCGGGACGATCGGCCGAA
This sequence comes from Actinomycetes bacterium, assembly GCA_021811025.1. Lineage (GTDB taxonomy): Bacteria > Actinomycetota > Coriobacteriia > Anaerosomatales > JAJZPX01 > JAJZPX01. The sequence continues at coordinate 3,322 of JAJZPX010000121.1, read as the reverse complement.
GGGACCCGATGCCGCCGCTCATCGCGACAGGCGCGCTCGCGCCGGGCGCGCTCGCAACCCGCGTCGCCGTCGTCACGGGGGCCGGCCGCGGCGTGGGGCTCGAGACGGCGCGCGCGCTCGCGTGGCTCGGCGCCCACGTGGTCGTCGCCGAGATCGACGAGGTCACGGGCGCGGAGGCGGAGCGGCTCGTCCGCGCCGAGCTCGGCGAGAAGACCGCGACCTTCGTGCAGGCCGACGTCGGCGACGAGTCGTCTCTCGCCGCGCTCGTCACGCGCGTCTCGGCCGAGCTCGGCCCGATCGACATCGTCGTCAACAACGCCACCGTCGCCCCGTTCGGCCCGGTGCCGGGCGTCGAGCTCTCCGAGTGGGACCTCAGCTACCGCGTCAACCTGCGCGCGCCCGTCACGCTCGCCCGCCTGTGCGTGCCCGGGATGCGCGAGCGCGGCTTCGGGGTGTTCGTGTGCCTGTCGTCGGTGGGCGGTGCGTTCATGGCGCCGTACGAGACCATGAAGGCGGCGCAGGTCGAGCTGGCGCACACGATGGCCGCCGAGCTCGAGGACACCGGCGTGTTCGCGTTCGCTATCGGCCCCGGGCAGGTGATGACGCCAGGGTTGGCAGCCGGCGTCCGCAGGCTCGCGCCGTTCTACCGCCTCACGCCCGAGCAGTTCCTCGCGCTGAACGCCGCGCACGAGATCTCGGCCGAGGAGGCCGGCGCCGGCATAGCCGCAGCAGTCGTCTTCGCCGAGCGGTTCCACGGCACCGAGACGAGCGCGATCGCGGGGCTGACGGCTGCGGGCATCGGCGCCGGGGAGCCGCAGCCCGCGCGCGAGACGCCGCGAGGCGACCTCACGGAAGCCGGGCGCGCGCTCCGCGACGCGCGCACCACCTTCGCCGAGCAGCTCGAAGGGTGGGCGCAGCGCGGCATCTTCGAGCGCAAGTGGATGGAGCGCGACTTCCGGCGCGAGACCGGCGTCGCGCCCGAGGAGATGCTCGAGGGCCTCGACGAGCTCGCGCAGGCGCTGCACGAGGGCAAGGACGGGCGCCGGTACTGGCCGCTGCTGCCGAAGCTGCGCGACTACTACGGCCACTACGAGCAGCTCGCGAAGCAGCACACGAAGGACCGCGAGGTCCTCTCCGGGCAGGTTGCGGTGATCGATGCTTGGCGGGAGCAGGTCTCGCACCTCCTCAGGCTGCTCGAAGGCGAGGAGTAGCCGCGGGCTCCCGGCCGCCGGCCCTCGCCTGGAAGCGGCGGCCGTGCTAAGACCGTAGGGCACACATCTCGGCCAAGGGAGCTGACATGGGACTCGGCAACGACTCGCGGCTGCGGCGGTACGACGACCTGCGCGACATGATCGGCGACGCGGCGAACCCGACGCCCATCGTGGCGCTCCGACGCCTCGCCCCCTCCGGCGTCCAGCTCTACGTGAAGCTCGAGTGGATGAACCCGTTCGGCTCGATCAAGGACCGCACGGCGAAGTGGATGCTGGAAGGCCTCGAGCGGCGCGGCGAGCTGGGCGACAGGACGATCGTGGAGCCGACGTCGGGAAACACGGGCATCGCGCTCGCCGCGATGGCGGCGCTGATGGGCCGGCGCATGGCCGTCACCGTCCCGTGGGACCTCTCGCCCGAGAAGGACGCGCTGCTGCGCATCCTCGGGGCGGAGGTGATCCGGACGCCGAAGGAATCCGGGTCCGGCAGGCATCCGATGGACGAAGCCATCGACATGGCCGAGGAGATGGCGTCCGGGTCGGACGAGTACGTGATGCCGAACCAGTACGACAACCCCGACAACGTCCGAGCGCACTGCGAGAGCACCGGGCCCGAGATATGGGAGCAGACCGGCGGCGCGGTCCGCTACTACTTCGCGGGCTTCGGGACGACGGGGACGGTCGTCGGCACCGGGACGTACCTCAAGGAGCGCGACCCGGACGTGCGCGTCGTGGCGATCGAGCCGGTCGCCGGCCACCACATCTCGGGCTTGAAGAACCTGCAGGAGACGGCGGTGCCGGGCATCCTCGACCGGTCGGTCGTGGACGACGTCGTGCACGTGGACGACGAGGAGACCAACGAGATGATGCGCCGCATCTACGGCGAGGAGGCGCTCATCGTCGGGCCGTCCTCGGCCGCCATCCTCGCGGGCGCGCTGCGCTACCTCGAGGGCAAGGAGGGCGTGGCGGTCGCGATCTCGCCCGACAGCGGGCAGAAGGCGTGCAGCTACCTCGCGCAGATCATGCACGCGTCGGCGTGCTGCAACCTCGAGCCCGAGTGCCCGGCCGCGGGCGCGGGGCAGGGGTAGGCGGCTACCGCCCGCTCGTTCGCGGCGGCGGGATCGATCGTGACGCGGTGGTGCCCTCGCTGGTCGATGAGGTAGCGGATCAGCGTGCGGAGCGCGTCGGTGCCCAAGCCCTGCCCGAGGTGCCGCGCGTCGACCGTCACGTCGATCGACGCGTGCTTGTAGTGCGGGTCGAGCTCCTCGGTCGCCATGATGGCGCCCACCAGCTCGCCGCCGAGCTCGATCGCGAACGGCGTCGTCTCCGGGCCGTCGAACATGTCGCGCCGGAGGCTCTCGGCGTCGTAGCCGACCCACCACTCCCGAACGCCGGGCTCGGTCACGATCCGCAGCAGCGCCGGGAGGTCGTCCTCCGCGAGCGGCCGGAGCGTCACGCGCTTTCCCCGCAGCGTCGGTGGATGCTCGATCACCCGTTCCTCCTCGGCCGAGGACACCCCGGGTTCCTTCCCGAACGCAACCCATCACTTGAGTGTGGCAGTTGACGAGCCTCCTCGGGCGAAGTAGCTTCAAAGTAGTTGCCAGACGGCAAGGGGAGGCCGTGTGTGTGGTTCACGGTCTATCTGCGATATCGGGCTATCCGTCGGGATGGCCGTCGTCATCGTCTTCGGTCTCGGGGATGCAGCACTCGCAAACGACAACACCGGTTGGGCCGGAGGATACGCGAACTACTCGACAGTTCGGGGTGGGAGCGCGAACATCGAGACCTGCGACCCGTACTCGCCGTCTCCGGGCTACAGTAGCGCGTACGTAATGATCGATACAGCGGGTGAGTACATACAGATCGGGTGGACGAAGGATCTCTCGCTCCGGAACGGGTATCGGGAGTACTTCTGGGAGTGGGAGAACTCCTACACCGGTCAGTACGGGGGCCCGATCTACTTTGGCGCTCCTGGCGTCGGCAGCGCACACAACTACATGATCAACTCCGGGTCTTCTGCCTGGTATTTCGACGTTGATGGCCAGGGCATCACAAGCATGCCTCTGTCAAGAATGACCTACGAACTGAACCAGCTGCAGTACTTCGGCGAGACA
>JAJZPX010000120.1 GCA_021811025.1 Actinomycetes bacterium | reverse complement strand
GCGCTGCGCCGGTCGCTCGAGGCCATGCGTGACGACCACGAGCGGCACGTCATCGACATCGCCGAGCTGCTGCGCGAGATGGGCGAGCCGTCGCCCGCGGGGACTCCCGAGGTCGACGCGCTCTTCGCGCCGGCGCTGTCCGCGCTCAAGAACGGCACCGGCGACGAGGACGTGCTCCAGGCGATGCGGATGAACGAGCGGGTGCTCGCCCGAGAGTACGCCGACGCGCGCGCGTGGGGCGTAGGGCTGCAGGTGCACGACCTGCTGGGCCGCAACGACACCGACGAGCAGCAGCACGTCGCGGTGCTCGAGGAGTCGCTCGTCCGAGCCGAGGCGCCCGCGGGCCGGTAGCGGCTACGGCCGCGCGCCGGCATCCTCCTCGAGCAGCCCGAAGACGTTGCCTTCGGTGTCGCGGCAGTACGCGTGGTAGCCGACGTACGGGATCGTCCGCCGCTCCTGCACGATCTCCCCGCCCGCCTGCACCACGCGCTCGAGGGCGCCGCCGATGTCGGCGACGCCGATGGTGTCGATGGTCCCTCCGCCCGCCAGCGTCCTCGGCCGGCGCATTATCGCGCCGTTGATCCCCGGCTCGTCCTCCTCGCCCGTGGAGCACGCCCAGTACTCGGCCGGCTCCTGCCACTTCTCGATGAACCAGCCGAAGACGTCCGAGTAGAAGCGGACGGCGCGCTCCGGGTCGTCCGACGCGATCTCGAAGTGCACGACGCGCGCCATGGCGGTCCTCCTTCTGCCACGACGTGTGTACCCGTTTCCCCCGCCGCTTCCGTGGGAATGCTGGGCGCAGACTGCAGGGAGGACGCACATGGATCCGGAGGCGATCGCCGAGCGACTCGCATCGCTGTTCCACCTCGACGTCGACGCGACCCACGCGTACGGCGAGGCGCTCGAGCACGTGACGGACGAGGAGGTCCGGGAGCGCTTCGCCGCGTTCCGCGACGAGCACGACTACCACGCGACCGTGCTGGGAGCGGAGATCCGCGCGCTGGGACAGGAGGCGCCGGAGCCGCGCGAGGATCTCGCCGGGGAGCTCGCCGAGCTCGCGACAGCGATCCGGGCGGTGAGGGGGACGGGGGGTGCCGTGGCGGCGATGCGAACGGCCGAGCGCTACCACAACCGCCGCTACCGCGACGCGCAGGTCTGGGACGCCGGGCGGAAGGTCAAGGAGATCCTGGCGCGCTTCTACGCCGACGAGCAGCGGCACCTCGAGTACTGCGAGAAGCTGCTGGCCGCGCCCGCCAGCCGCTAGACCGCCGCGGCCTGCAGGAGCGGGGAGGTTCGCGCGAGGTGCGCGGCCTCGCGGACCATCTGGCTGGTGTAGCCCCACTCGTTGTCGTACCAGGCCATCACCGTCACGAGGTCCCCGTCGACGACCCGCGTCATCTCGGCGTCCACGATCGCCGCGTCCGCGTCCTTCACCACGTCGGAGCTGACGAGCGGCTCGGTCGCGAAGCGCACGACGTCCCTGTAGCGCTCGCTCGCGGCCTCCTCCGACAGCATGCCGTTGACCTCCTCGGCCGAGGTCCGCCGCTTCGTGAGCAGCGTGATGACGCTGATCGAGCCGCAATCCACAGGAGCGCGGACCGCCGCGCCGTCGAACTTGCCCTCGAACTCGGGGAGGGCGCGCGTCGTCGCCACCGCCGCGCCGGTCGACCCCGGCACGAGGTTCGCCGCGCCCGAACGGCCTCGCCGCCATTCCTTGGCGTCGGGCGCGTCGACGAGCGCCTGGCTCGCGGTGTACGCGTGCACCGTCGCCATCGTCGCCTTCCTGACGCCGATTCGCCGGCCGAGGATCTCGATGACGGGCGTGATGCTGTTCGTCGTGCAGCTCGCGCAGCTGATGATCCGCTCCTCGCTTCCCGGCTGGTTCACGCCGTAGACGACGGTCGGCATCTCCGTGCCCTTGCCCGGCGCCGAGAGGATGGCCATTCGAGCGCCCGCCTGCAGGTGCTTCTCGAGGTCGGCGCGCCTCGTGAAGATGCCCGTGCACTCGAAGACGATGCCTACGCCCATGTCGTCCCAGGGCAGACTCGCCGGGTCCTTCTCGGACAGGTACCGGTACCGCTGCCCGTCGACGACGAGGTCGCTGCCGTCCACGCGCACGTCCTTCTCGTATGTCCCGTAGACCGTGTCGTGCTTGAGCAGGTACGCCATGTTGTCTACGTTCGCGAGGTCGTTGACCGCCGCCAGCTCGAGGTCCGGGTCGTCGAGCACGATCTTGAAGCAAGCCCTGCCTATCCTGCCGAACCCGTTGATCGCGCACTTCGCAGGCATCCCGCATCAGCCCCTTCGTCCTTCACGACGCCGGTCGGCCGCGCTGTATCTACCCCGTGCGGGCGAGCAGCATCGGCCCGGCGGGCGCTCAGGGCGCCGCCGTTTCGCCCAGCAGAGCGCGGACGGCCTCCGCGACGGCGCGCCTCACTCCCTCTCGCTCCGCATCCGTTGCATACGGGTGTCGAGGCCAGAAGAAGCCGCGCAGGCCGTCGTGGTACCTGCGGGGGACGACGTGCGCGTGCATGTGCGGGACGCTCTGGCTCACGCGGTTGTTCACCGCGACGAAGGAGCCGTCGCCGTCCATCGCCAGCCTCACCGCGACGGAGAGCGTTCGCACGAGCGCGAAGAACGGGACGACGAGATCGTCGGGCAGGTCGGCGAGCGTCGGGATGTGGGGTCGCGGTGCGACGAGGACGTGCCCCGGGAAGAGCGGGCGCCGGTCGAGGAAGGCCACCGCCCACTCGTCCGCGTACACGACGTCCGCCGGCGCCTCGCCGTGCGTGATCGCGCAGAAGGCGCAGTCGGGGTCGCGTTCCGCGATCGTCCAGCCCGCAGGCATCTCAGCCCCTTCGCCGCTCCGCTTCACCGGCGTTCCTTCCCGTGAACGGCGGCCGCGCGGTCGGGAGCCGGGCGGGCGGGGCTACGCCGCGTCGATCGCGAGCCGCTCCTGCCGCGGTGCGTCGCCCTCGCAGCGGCGCCGGACGGCCAGGATCGCGACGTCGTCGGCGAGCTCGCCGCCGGCGAACGAGAACGCGTCCAGGAACACGGACTCGGGCATGCGCTCGAGAGACAGCTCGGCGGAGCGCTCCACCGAGGCGAGCAGCCGCTCCGGCCCGAACCGCCGCCCCTTCGAATCGCACGCCTCCACGAGCCCGTCCGTGTAGAGCAGAAGCGTGTCGTCGGCGTCGAGCGAGACGGCGTGGTCGGCGTACGCGACGTCCGGCTGCACGCCCAGGACGAGCTCGTGCGCGGTCAGCAGCCTCGGTCGGGCGCGCTCCGACACGAGCACGGGCTCCGGGTGCCCGGCCGAGCAGTACGCCAGCGAGCCGTCGGACGTGTCGAGCAGGCCGAAGAACGCCGAGGCGTAGCCGCCGAAGATCGAGCGCAGGACGACGTCGTTCGTGGCCGACAGCACGCGATGGGGCGACGGCGCCTGCAGCGCGTTCACGTGCATCGAGCTGCGCACGAGCATCGCGAACGTGGAGACGCCGACCCCGTGGCCGCTCACGTCGCCGATCGCCATCCCGACTCGGCCGGGTGAGACCTCCATCACGTCGAAGAAGTCGCCGCCGACCTGCGCTCCCGCCGTCGCCGAGTGATAGAGGTGCGCGAACTCTACGCCGGGCACGCGCGGCGGCAGCGCGAAGAACGCGGACTGCAGCGCCTTGGCGATGCGGCGTTCGTGGCCGTACGCGCGCGCGTTCTCGAGCGCGAGCGTGGTGGCCAGCGACAGCTTCTCGCCGAGGTCCCTGTGCGCGTCGTCGAGCGGCTCGGGATCGTTCCAGCAGAAGCCCATCACGCCCCGCACCTCACCTCGGCCGTACAGCGGGACGAGGAGGAACGCCCCTATGTCGTGCCGCGCCATCAGCTCGCGCTCGCGGTCGCCGACGAGCGACGGCGACGGCGCCACGACGACGCCGTTGGCCTCGGCCGCGAGCCTCGGCAACGACAGCTCGCCCTCGCGGAACGAGCGCCCGATCACCTCGGCCGGCCAGCCGTGCACGTTGCGGAACACCCACGAGTCGAGCTCGCGGAGCGCGATCCAGCCCCAGTCCGCCCCGTACGCCTCGGTGGCCTCCACGAGCGACCGCTGCAGGATCTCGTCGGCGTCCAGCGTCGACAGGATGGTGCGCTGTATGAGTCCTTCTGCCGCGGCGAGATCGCCCCGGCGCCGCTGCCTGCTGACCTCGGCCGAATGCTCGGCGGTGACGTCGATGGCCGTCAGCAGCACGTCGAACGGGTCGCCGAGGCGCGCGGGGACCGGGAAGAGCGACACTCGCCAGTACGTCTGCAGGCCCGTCGGCGTACGGTAAGGGTACGCCGGGACGGCGAACGGCTCGCCCGTGTACGCCGCGTCCTGGAAGCGCACCGCTATGTCCGCGTCCGACAGGAAGCCGTGCATCGGCATGCCCAGCCTGTCGAACCGCGACTGCGCCTCCCACAGCATCTCGAGGAACCTGCGGTTCGCCCAGGTGAACCTGAGCTGGGAGCCGGACCAGACGGCGGCGGGATAGGGAGCGCCTTCGAGCGTGGACCACAGCGGGACGCTATCGAGATCCCTTGGAACCGACGGCCGGTCTGTGCGTCCTCGTGCGCTCGTCGTAACCCCCAAGTACGGGCCCTGCGGCCTCATCGCACGCAGAAGCCGAAGGGCACAACGTCCCTGCGTCTTCATCGGCATCCCGGCGCCCGGTCTTGAGGGACGCGGAGGGCGCGCGGGCGTACGGGCGGCTCGGCGTGCGGGCGCGCGGACGGCGCGGATTGCCGCTCGGCGCGCGGCGTGCGCGCCCGTTGTCGCTCGAACGACGGTCGGGATATGCTGCGGAAGTCTCGCAAACGGCGCCGTGAGGAGTCGCGTGGCAGGGGAATCGAAGAGGGCCGTCTTCGCCGCGATCGCCGGGAACCTCGCGATCGCGATCGTCAAGTTCATCGCCGCCGCGCTGACCGGCAGCTCGGCGATGCTCTCCGAGGGGATCCACTCGCTCGTCGACATGGGCAACGGCGGGCTGCTCTACTTCGGCATGCGCAGCTCGGAGCGGCCGGCGGACGAGCTCCATCCCTTCGGCCACGGCAAGGAGCTCTACTTCTGGAGCCTCATCGTCGCGATCAGCATCTTCGGGATCGGCGGCGGCATGTCGGTATACGAGGGAATCGTGCATATCGGCCACCCGACGAAGGTCGAGGACGCCACGCTCGCGTACGTCGTGCTCGTGCTGTCCGCGCTCATCGAGGGCTGGAGCTTCCTCGTCGCGTTCCGCGAGTTCCGTCGCGCGAAGGGACCGCTGAGCAGCCTGGAGGCCATACGCACCGGGAAGGACCCCAGCCTCTTCACCGTCGTGTTCGAGGACTCCGCGGCGATCGTCGGCCTCGCGGTGGCGTTCGTCGGCGTGTTCGCGAGCCACTACTTCGACCTGCCGTGGGTCGACGGGGCCGCGTCGGTCGTCATCGGCCTGCTGCTCGCGGGCGTCGCGCTCTGGCTCGCGTACGAGAGCAAGGGCCTGCTGGTGGGAGAAGGCGCCGAGCCCGAGACGATCGAGGAGATCGCGCGCGTCGTCAGGGCCGACGCGGACGTCGCGGGCGTCGGGCCGATACTGTCGATGTACAACGGCCCGCACGACCTGCTGCTCAACCTCGAGGTGGAGTTCCGGGAAGGGACCTCGGCCGAGGAGGTCCACCGCTCCATCCACCGCATCGAGGACGCCGTGACCGCCCGCTATCCCGAGATCAAACACGTCTACATCGAAGTGAGCTCGTTCGAGACGCCCGGGGAGGATCGGACGAGCGAGAGCGGGTGAGCGTGGCCTCGGCAGCCGTCGGTCGGCGAGCGGGCAGGCTCATGCGAGCGCGTCGGGGCGGGGCAGCTCGAAGCTGAAAGTGGAGCCGCGCCCCTCCTCGGTCGCCACCTCGATGAGGCTGCCGTGCGCCTCCACGATCTCCGAGGCGATCGCGAGGCCGAGTCCCGATCCCTTCCGCTGCCCCTCGGCGTGCTTCCGCTGGGTGAAGAAGCGGTCGAAGATCTGCGGCAGGACGTCCGCCGGGATACCCGATCCCGTGTCCGAGACCGCGAACCGGACGCGTCCGGTGCCGTCGCACAGCGACACGGTCACGACGCCCCCCGGATGGCTGTGTTTGACCGCGTTGTCGACGAAGCCGAGAAGCACCTGCGTGATGCGATCGCGGTCGGCGAGGACCACCAGGTCCTCGGCCGGCACCTCGGCATCGAGCGCGACGCCCGCGTCGTTGGCGAGCGGTCGCATCGCGGTGGTGACGACCCACGCGATCTCGTCGGCGGGGACC
>JAJZPX010000119.1 GCA_021811025.1 Actinomycetes bacterium | reverse complement strand
CTCACGCACGGCCTTGACGCTGCCGGGGAGGTTGATGACGACGGTCTTTCCCCGCTGCGCGGAGACCGCTCGCGAGAGCATCGCGCGAGGAGTCACCTTGAGCGACTCGGCGCGGATCGCCTCGGCGATGCCGGGGACGAGCCGGGGGCACGCCGCGAGCGTCGCCTCGGGCGTGACGTCTCTCGGGCCGAGACCCGTGCCGCCGGTCGTGAGGACGACGTCGGCGTCGTGGACGTCGGCGAGATCCACGATCGACGTCGTGAGGCACTCGGCTTCGTCCGGGCACACGTGGTAGCCGACGACGTCCCAGCCGCGCCCGGCGCAAGCCTCTATTATCGCCTTGCCCGAGAGGTCCTCGCGCTCGCCGCGGTGACAGCTGTCGGAGCTGGTCACGACGCCGATTCGCAGTTCGCCCATGACGTCACGCCCTCCTCTTGCCCTCGATGTCGCACTGCGCCGCTCGCTCGGCGGCCTTCTCGGCCTCGAACTCGGCGACGGTCTCGGGAGGGGTGCGGTCGCACGTGCCGTCGCCCAGCGACACGACCTCGATCGCGTCGCCGACCTTCACGTCGCCGGCCTCGCGCACGACGGCGAACAGCCCCTCGCGCGGCATCACGCAGTCGCCGGCCTGGTAGTAGATCGCGCACTTCGTGTGGCACACCTTGCCGATCTGGCTGATCTCGAGCAGCGTCCCACCGCCGATCCGAACGCGCGATCCGACGGGGAGAGCGAGCAGGTCGATGCCGGAGGTGGTGATGTTCTCGGCGAAGTCGCCGGGGCCGACGTCGAGGCCCTTGGCGCGCATGCGCTCGATCGACTCGATGGCGAGCAGGCTCACCTGGCGGTGCCAGTCGCCGGCGTGCGCGTCGTCGGCGAAGCCGCGGTCGAGAACGAGGCTCGCGGAGCCGACGGGCTTCTTGCGGACGGTCTTGCGCGGCGAGAGGTTGACGGAGACTACGACGGCCGGCTGCGGGTTCACTTACGAGTCCTCCTCGCGGGTCCATCTCCCGGACCGGCCGCCCTCTTTCGACAGCAGCCTGATGTCCGAGACGGTCATGCCGCGGTCGACGGCCTTGACCATATCATACAAGGTCAGAGCGGCCACGGAGGCCGCGGTCAGCGCTTCCATCTCGACGCCGGTCTTGCCGTCCGTCTCGCAAACGGCCGTGACCCTCACGCCGTTGACCTCGGGCGAGAGGTCGACGGCGGCGTGCGTGAGCGGCAGCGGGTGGCAGAGAGGGATGAGGTCGCTGGTCCGCTTCGCCGCCATGATCCCGGCGGTCCGGGCGACCGCGAGCACGTCCCCCTTGGGCGCGCGGCCCTCGACGATCGTCGCGAGCGTCCCGGGGCGCATCGAGACGAACGCCTCGGCGACGGCGCGGCGGTGAGTCACGTCCTTCCCGGCGACGTCGACCATGCGCGCCTGCCCGCGCTCGTCCACGTGCGAGAGCTTGAGCTCGTCGGTCACGCTAGCCTCCTATCTGCGACATGCGCCGCAGCGTCCCGATGCGGTCGTGGTGGTTCTCCGGCTTCATCGCCAGCGCGCGGCGGATGAGCGCGCGCACGTCCTCGTCCGTGCCCTCGCGCAGCGCGCCGCGCACGTCGAGCTCCTCGTCCGAGAAGAGGCACATGCGCAGCTTGCCGTCGGCGGTGAGGCGAAGGCGGTTGCACTCGGCGCAGAAGTGGTGCGACAGCGGCGAGATCACGCCGAGCGTGCCGAGCGCGGCCTCGAAGCGGTAGTAGCGCGCGGGACCCCAGCCGCCGGGAGCGTCGTCCTTCGAGACGGGGACGAGCTCGCCGAGGCCCGCCGCGGCACCCTCGGCCGCGAGGCGCTCGAGCGTCTCGTCGCTCGGGACGTGGTCCGCGTGCGTCCAGCCGCCGGGAAGCGCGGCGCAGCTCGTCTCGCCGCCCTCGTCCGCGTCGCCGACCGGCATGTACTCGATGAAGCGCACGTGCAGCGGCCGCTCGATGGTCATGCGCGCGAAGCCGAGGATGTCCTGCTCCAGGCCGCGGACGACGACGACGTTGATCTTCACCGGGTCGAGCCCGGCCGCGACGGCCGCCTCGAGCCCCGCGAGCGCGTCGGAGAGCTTGCCGCCGCGCGTGACCTCGGCATAGACGTCGGGGTCGAGAGTGTCGAGAGAGATGTTGATGCGCCGCAGGCCGGCCTCGACCAGCTGCTCCGCGTAGCGCGACAGCAGCGTGCCGTTCGTGGTGAGCGCGATCGCCTCCAGGCCCGTGATCTCGCGCAGGCGCCTCACGTGGTCGACGAGCCCCTTGCGCACCAGCGGCTCGCCGCCGGTGAGGCGGATCTTGCCGATGCCCTCGCCGACGGCCACGCCCGCGAAGCGCTCGATCTCCTCGAAGCTGAGCACCTCGATGGGCGACTTCCACTCGACGCCGTCCGCGGGCATGCAGTAGCGGCAGCGCAGGTTGCAGCGGTCGGTGACGCTGATGCGCAGGTAGTCGATCCTTCGGCCGAAGCCGTCCGTGGCCATGGCTAGTGCTCCTTCGTGAGGAACGTGCGCTCGATGAGGTCGGCGATCGCGGTCGCGTCGTCGAGGCCGAAGACGGGCACGCCGCCGACGTCGCGCTCCCCGTCGGTGACGAGCGCGAACAGCTCGTCCGCGCTCGAGATGAGCTCCGTGCTGCGCTCGTCGCGCGAGACCTCGATGCGCACGCTGCCGGCGCGCTTGAAGCCCTCGGTGACGAGGATGTCCACGTCGACGGCCTCGGCCGCGATCTCGTCGAGCGTACGCTCGCGCGGGACCTTCCGGACGACGGCGAACTGCGCGGGCGACGAGATCATCGCGACCTCGGCGCCGGCGTGCGCGTGCCGCCAGCTGTCCTTGCCGGGCACGTCGATGTCGATCTCGTGCACGTGGTGCTTGCAGGTCGCGACTCGGTAGCCTCGTCCGACGAGCTCGCGCACGACCTTCTCGACCAGCGTCGTCTTGCCCGAGCCGGACTTGCCGACGAACGAGACGACGGGAATGCGGGCGGGCTTCGACACTAGAAGCAGCCCAGCTCGCAGGCCTTGATCTTGATCCCGGCCTCGTTCGCCGCGTCGCCCACCGCGCGCACGGGCACGCCGAGGTCCTTCGCGAGCTTGCGAAGCACCGTGCACGTGGCGCGGCCGTCGGTGGCCTTCGCCTTCACGGCCTCGATCAGCTCGGGCGTCACTTCGCTCATTCCGCAGCACCTTCCTCCATGTCGAGTCTCATGCAGTCCACGAGGCTGCCCGCAGGGATGGCGGTGGCCTCCTCGGGCAGTACCATCAGGCAGTTCGCGAGGTGCATCGACGTGAGCAGCGCCGAGCTCTGGTTGCCGGTGGTCTCGACCACGAGCCGGCCCTCCTCGCGGCGCAGGCGGCCCCGCCAGTAGTAGCGCTTGCCGGGCTTCTTTCGCACGTCGACGGCGAGGACCGCGATGACGTGCGGGCGGGAGATCGCGGCGTGCCCCTCCATCAGCCGCATCATCGGACGGACGTAGAGCTCGAAGCTCACCATCGTGGCCGTCGGGTTCCCCGGCAGGCCGAAGAAGGGCGCGCCGCCGATGCGCCCGAACGTCAGCGGCGAGCCCGGGCGCTGCGCGATCTTCCAGAAGTCCATCTCGCCCATGCCCGTCAGGACCGACTTCACCACGTCGAAGTCGCCCATCGACACGCCGCCCGTCGACAGCATCAGGTCGAACTCGGGCGCCCGGCCGAGGAGCGCCTTCGTCTCCTCCTCGGTGTCGCGGGCGATGCCCAGCACGACCGGCTCGCCGCCGGCCTCCAGCACCTGCGCCGACAGCGACCAGGCGTTGCTGTTGCGGATGCGGCCCGGGCCGGGCCTCTCGGCTACCTCGACGAGCTCGTCGCCGGTCGAAACGATGCCGACGCGCGGCTTGCGGTGCACGGTTACGTGGTGGTAGCCCATCGCCGCGAGCAGGCCGATGCCGGCCGCGCCGACGCTTTCGCCCGCCTTCATCACGACGTCGCCGACGCGCACGTCCTCGCCGCGGTAGCGCACGTTCTCGGACGGCCGCACCGGCCGCTGGATCTCCACGGTGCCGCCGGACCCGCCGTCGTTCTCGAGCCCGCGCGTCACCTCGACCTTCACGACCGCGTCGGCGCCCTCGGGCATCGGCGCGCCCGTCATGATGCGGCTGGCCTCACCCGTGCCGACCTCGCGCTCGGGCATCTTGCCCGCCGGGACGTAGTCGACCACGCGCAGGACGACCGGCGCGTCCTGCGAGGCGTCCCGCACGTCCTCAGCGCGCACCGCGTACCCGTCCATCGCGGAGTTGTCGAACGGCGCCACGTCGATGTCGGAGATGACGTCCTCGGCCAGCACCCGGCCGAGCGACTCGATCAGCGGCACGCGCTCGGGGCGCAGCGGGCCGATGCCGGCGAGGATTCGCTGGAGCGCCTCTTCGGGAGTGATCATGCATCCTCCTCGATGTGCACCCGCTCCGGGTGCGTGTAGACGATCATTCGCCCGCCGCGCGCGTAGCCCACGAGCGTCATGCCGAGCTCGTCGGCGATCTCGGCCGCGAGATCGGTCACGGCGGAGCGCGACACGACGACGGGGACTCGCGCCTTGGCCGCCTTCACCGCCATCTCGTAGCTGATGCGCCCGGTCGTGATGAGCACCGAGTCCTCGGTCGGCACGCTGTCGATCCAGGCCCGGCCGAGAAGCTTGTCGAGCGCGTTGTGCCGCCCGACGTCCTCGCGAAGCGCGACGAGCTCGCCGTCGCGCGCGAGCCCGCACGCATGGGTGCCGCCGGAGTCGCGGTAGCGCTCGGCGCCGCGCGCCATCGCGCCCACGAGCGCGTACAGCGCGTGTGAGGGAACCTCAATGGCGCTCGTCACGGGGGCGAGGCCGCGCGCGTGGCCGACGGAGCTGAAGGTGACGCCTCGGCCGCAGCCGGACGTGAGGTAGCGGGTGCGGTACACCATGTCGTCCGGGACGCGCTCGCCGCTCAGGACGTACACGAGGCCGCGGCGGTTGTCCGACGTGACGGACTCGAGCCCGGCGCGGTCGGTCAGCAGCCCCTCGGAGACGAGGAAGCCCACGCCGAGCTCGTCGAGGTCGCTCGGCGACGCCTGGGTGGTGGCCACCTCCACGCCGTTCATGTAGATGGTCACCGGCATCTCGCTCGGGAGCGTCCTGCCGGCGCGCTCGCGCACGGTCGCGATCACGCGCGGCGACTCCTCGGCGTGGCGCGAGTCGCGCACTTCGGCGAGGTCCTCGGGCGTGTTGACGTTGACGAGCGAGAGGAGCTCGGGGTCGACGTCGCGGATACGCTCGACGGGCACCTCGACGACCTTGACCGACGGGAAGATCGCGACGAGGCGGCGCCGGCCGGACTCGAGCACCTTCCGGACGACGGGCAGGCAGTCGCGACGGTAGAGCGCGAGCAGCGGCTCCGGCCCCTTCTCCGTCACCGGCACCACCACCTGCGCGCCGTTTCGAGCGCCCCAGAGCAGGCGGATGACGGCGGGGTCGACGTACGGCATGTCGGCCGCGACGGCGAGCACCCACTCGTCCTCGGACGAGGCGAGCGCGGTGACGAGCCCGCCGAGCGGGCCCTGGTACGCCACCTCGTCCGTCACGACCTGGGCGCCTTCCGGCAGGCCGGCAGCGCCGATCGCGTCGGGGCGGTTCGTGACGACGAGCGTGCGGGCGCACACGGAACCCACCGCCGCGGCGACGCGCGCGACGAGGGGCTCGCCGTCGACGGGCAGCAGCGTCTTGTCGATGCCCATGCGCACCGACCGTCCGCCGGCCAGGACGGCCGCCGTGATCGGGAGCCGCCGTTCCTCCACTCGCCGTCCTTCCGTCATGACGCGCCCTCGCTCTCGTCTCGAGCGGGAGCGACGCGTGTGGCCGTCGCCTTGAAGAGCGCGAGGACCGGCACGCCGGGCGCGAGCCCGAGCTCCGCGGCCGACGCGCGCGACACCAGCGACGCGACGCGCGCTCCGTCGACTGCAAGCACGACTCGTACCATGCCTGCTTTCGGCACGATCTCCTCGACGACGGCCTCGAGGCGGTTCCTGGCGGACGACGCCGGGAGCGGCGACGAGGCGTCGAACAGCATGACGTCCTCCGGCCGCACGGCGACGCGCGCCGGCGTTCCGGGCGGGAGATCGCCGAGGCCGTAGAGACGCAGGTCGCCGAGCGCGACCTCGCAGATCCCCCCCGACGAGCCTGCCGCCACGCCGCGCAGCGGCGGCTCCATCCCGAGGAAGGAGGCCGTCCATGCCGTCCCCGGCATCGCCATCACCTCGTCGAGCGCGCCGTTCGCCGCGAAGCGGCCATCGCGCAGTATCCCGACGTTGTCCGCGACGCCGAAGGCCTCCTCCTGGTCGTGCGTCACCCACACGACGGTGACGTGCTGCG
>JAJZPX010000118.1 GCA_021811025.1 Actinomycetes bacterium | reverse complement strand
GCCGAGGCGTGCAGCGCCTCGTCCGTGTCGGGCTTGTAGACGCGAAGCTCGGGCCTGCCGGACTCCCAGGTCTCCTCGACCGGGTCGGTGAAGTCCCACATCGCCTTGACCTCGCCCGTGGAGACGAAGAGCGTCTGGTCGCCCGCGACCGCGTCGACCAGGAGGCGGGCGTACTCCTCGACGTACTGCGCCTTCTCCTCCTTCTCGTACAGCATGAAGGTGAAGTCGCGGCGCTCGAGCTCGCGCTCGAATCCCGGCCGCTTCGTGAAGAACTCGATGCGGATCGACTCGGTCGGCTCGAGCGTGAAGATCACGCGGTTCTCGTAGTGCCGTCCGCCCTCACAGAGGCACGGCTGGGCGTGCTTGAAGGTGACGACGATCTCCTTGCGCGCGCTGTGGACGCGCTTGCCGGCCTGCAGGATCACGGGCACGCCCGCCCAGCGAGCGTTCTCGACGAACGTCTGCAGCTTGAAGTACGTCTCCGTGCGCGAGCCCGGCGCCACGCCGGGGATCCCCCGGTAGCCCTCGTACTGCGCGCGGAAGCTGGCCCGCTCCACCTCGGCCGGGGACATGCGCTTGAGCGACTCCAGCACCTTCGCGCGCTCCGTGCGGATCGCCTCGGCGCCGAGGTCGGCGGGCTGGTCCATGGTCACGAGAGCGAGCATCTGAAGCAGATGGTTCTGCCCGACGTCGCGCAGAGCGCCGATGCCGTCGTACGTGTCGCCGCGGTCCTCCACGCCGATGCTCTCCAGCAGCGACACCTCGATCCTGTCGACGCCGCGCGAGTCCCACGTGGGCTCGAGCAGGTTGTTGCTGAAGCGGAAGTTGATGATGCCCTGGAGCATCTCCTTCGCGAGGTAGTGGTCGATGCGGTAGATCTGCTCCTCCCGAAAGAGGCTGCCGAGCAGCTCGTCCAGCTGCTGCGCGGTGTGCGCGTCCTTGCCGAACGGCTTCTCGACGAGCACCCGCGTCCACCCGGTCTGCTCGCCGCACGGCCTCGTGAGCCCGCTCGCGGCCAGGCGCTCGAAGATCGCGCGGTAGTACTGCGGCGGCACCGCGAGGTAGAAGAGCTTGTTCGAGCACACCTCCCACTCAGAGTCGATGCGCGCGAGGCCCGTGTCCAGCTCCGCGTACGCCGAGTCCTCCTCGAAGTGCCCCTGCTGGTAGGTGAACATGCCGAGGAACTCGTTGAGCTCGTCTTCGGGCGGCTCCGTGCCCGTGTGCTGCCCGACGTAGGCGGCGACATCGCGGCGGAAGACGTCGTCCGGGAACGGGCGGCGCGCGAAGCCCACCACGCGGAAGCGCTCCGGCAGCCGGTCGCGCTCGAAGAGGTGGAACAGCGCAGGGACGATCTTGCGGGCCATCAGGTCGCCCGAAGCGCCGAACACGACGAGGACGGTGGGACTCTGCTCGCCGGACATGCGAACCTCCAGGTCTCGCTGCGGACACGACCAATGTACCCGACCTCGGGCGGGCCTCCGCTTCCCTCGCCTTCCGGGAATACAGGCGCGGGTGAGGTGACCCGCCAGCCCGGAGGCCGAGGCCGGGGAGAAGGCTGCCGAGCGCGAGCGCGTGACTACTGTCGCGGGTCGATAGGCCGCACCTCCTCGATGCGGCGCTCCATCTGTGCGATCGGCAGCTTCTCGAGGAGATGGCGCGCCGCGCGTATCTCGCCGCGGTCGAGTTCCAGCAGCTCGACCTGCTGCGGTCCCTTATCGGCGCACAGGATGACCCCCAGGGGAGGGTCCTCCCCGTCGAGGTGGTAGCCGTCGCCGTCCACAACGATTCTCTTCTGCCGCCGGCCCCCCTCGGGCGCGCCTCTACGCCTCCGGCTCGATCGCCCGCACGCCGCCCATGTACGGCACGAGCACCTCCGGCACCTCGACGCTGCCGTCCGCGCGCTGGTAGTTCTCGAGCACGGCGGCCAGCGTGCGCCCGACGGCAAGCCCGCTCCCGTTGAGCGTGTGCACGAAGCGAGTGCCCTTGAACTCCGACGGGTCGCGATAGCGGATCCCCGCGCGGCGCGCCTGAAAGTCCTTCGTGTTGCTGCAGGAGGAGATCTCCTTGTAGTCGCCGTAGCTCGGCAGCCACACCTCGAGGTCGTAGGTCTTGGCGGCCGAGAAGCCCATGTCGCCCGTGCACAAGACGATGACCCGGTAGGCCAACCCGAGTCTCTCCAGGATGTGCCCTGCATCGCGCACCATCCGCTCGAGCTCGTCCATCGAGTCCTCCGGCCGAGCGAACTTCACCATCTCGACCTTGTCGAACTGGTGCACGCGAATCATCCCGCGCGTGTCGCGCCCGGCGGAGCCGGCCTCCTCGCGGAAGCATGGGGTGTACGCGCAGTAGTCGAGCGTGAGCTGCGAGGCGTCGAGCGTCTCGTCGCGGTGGATGTTCGTGAGCTGCACCTCCGCCGTAGGGATGAGGTACAACGGCGTCCCCTCGCCCGACGTCTTGAAGAGGTCGTCCTCGAACTTGGGCAGCTGCCCCGTGCCGGTGAGCGTGTCTGCGTTCGCTAGCGACGGCGGCCACCACTCCCTGTAGCCGTGACCGGTGTGCTCGTCGAGCATGAAGTTGATGAGCGCCCGCTCCAGACGCGCGCCGAGCCCTCCGAGCAGCACGAAGCGCGACTTCGCGAGCTTCACCGCCCTCTCGAAGTCGATGATGCCGAGCGACGGGCCGAGGTCCCAGTGCGCCTTCGGCTCGAAGTCGAACGCAGGCGGCGCGCCCCAGCGGTACGTCTCGACGTTGCCGGTCTCGTCCGGCCCGACGGGCACCGAAGCGTCCGGCACGTTCGGGATGGTTAGCAGCATCGCGCGCAGCTCGGCGTCGACCTCGTCGCGGTGCCGGTCCCGCTCGGCGATCTCGTCGTTGATGAGCCGGACCTCGTCCTTGCGCGCCTCGGCCTCGTCGCGCCGGCCGTCCTTCATGAGGCCGCCGATCTCCTTCGACAGCTCGTTGCGGCGCGCCTGCCGCGTCTCGACCTTGGCGATCAGCTCGCGACGCTCCTCGTCGAGGGCGAGGAAGCGGTCGAAGTCCCAGGAAGCGCCGCGATTCGCCATCGCTTCGCGGACGGCTTCGACGTTGTCGCGTACCCAGCGTGCGTCGAGCAATGGGACCTCCGGGAGAGATTCCGGCAAGAAGCTGGTCAGGAGTATAGCCGAAGATGTGCCAAGGCTTGCGGCGGCTCGACCGTCGAAGGCGCCTCCTCGGGTGGTATCATTCCGATATCATCCGAGGAGGCGACCGAGATGCCCGACTTCCTTATCAGGGGATTGGACGAGCGAACGATGAGGCACTTGAAGGAGCGCGCCGAGCGCAACGGCCGCTCTCTGCAGGCGGAGATCAAGGACACGCTGAAGCGCTCGCTGAAGATGACGAAAGAGGAGTCGATCGCCGAGTCGCGCCGACTGATCGAGGAGACGCGAGGCATGGATCTCGGCGACACCGTCGCGATGATCCGCGAGGACCGCGACCGGTGAGGGAGGTCGTCGTCGACGCGTCCGCGTTCGTGAAACTGCTCGTCGCCGAGGCGGGCAGCGAGCGAATGCTGGAACTGGAGTCCGGAGCGCGTCTCACAGCCCCTGACTACGTACTGATCGAGGCCGCGAACGTGCTGTGGAAGAAGGTGCGGTGGAGAGGGCTGTCGACTCAGCATGCGGTGAACCGACTCGACGTGATGGAGCGCTTCGACCTCGCCCTCGCCCCCACGCAGGACCTGCTGACGCAAGCGCTCGCGCTCGCATGCGAACTGCCCTGCCCGCTGTACGACACGCTGTACCTGCTGCTCGCGCTCCACGGCGGCCGCGCCCTCGCGACGGCGGACGGCCGCATGCGCGAAGCGGCCGAGGCGCTCGGCGTGAGGGTCGAGTGGGTGGGGGCGGGAAGCTGACGCGCGAGAGCACGCGGATCGCCGCACGAGCACGCACCGCTGTCGGACCTTGATGCGGTCTCAGCGGGACTGTGCGGAGAGGGCCGCTCCGTACGCGCCCACCGTCTGCGCCTCCTCCGGCACGACGACCTCGCCCTCGAAGCCCGCCTCGATGAGCGAGGCCATCGCCGCGTTCTTCGCGACGCCCCCCGCGAACACCAGCGGGCCCCGCACGCCCAGGCGCGCCAGCGTCCCGAGCGTGCGCGAGGCGACCGCGTCGTGCAGCCCGCGGGCGATTCGGGCGCGGTCCTCGCCGCGATGCACGAGCCCCGTCACCTCGCTCTCGGCGAACACGGTGCACATCGACGAGATCGTGACGCTCCCCGCTGCGGCCAGCGCGGCCTCGCCGAGCTCCTCGAGCCCGAAGCCGAGCGCCCGCGCCATCACCTCGAGGAACTTGCCCGTGCCCGCGGCGCACTTGTCGTTCATCTCGAAGTCGAGCACGCGCCCGCCCGCCCCGAGCGAGATGACCTTCGTGTCCTGCCCGCCGATGTCGAGGACGGCCCGCGCGCGGGGGCACAGCCGCGACGCGCCGAGTGCGTACGCCTTGATCTCCGTCACGACGTCCGCGCCCAGCGCCCCGGCCGCCGCATGCCGGCCGTAGCCGGTCGCGACCACGCGGTCGTACCCGTCGCGCCCGGCGAGCGACGCCGCCACGGCCTGCGGGTCGAAGCCCGAGTCGGCGACCGCGCGCCTCACCACACGATCGCCGTCCAGCCACACCGCGTCGACGCTCCGCGAGCCGATGTCGAGGCCGAGCACGCGCACCGCGCGCCTACGCCACGTCCGTCGCGGGCTCGATCATCTCGAGGAACGCCTCGACGCGCGTCCTCAGCTGCCCGAGGTCCTCGGCCGAGTAGTCGGTGTCGATCCGCAGCACCGGTATCCCGGCGGCCTCGGCGGCCTTCTCCACCGAGTACGCCTCGATCTGGTACGGCGCGCAGAACTGCAGCGCGCAGTGCACGATCCCGTCGGCCTTCGTGTCCCTGGCGAGCCTCAGGACGTCGTCGAGGCGGCCGGCGTTCGGCGTAAAGCACGCGCAGTTGATGCCGAGGTACTTCGCCGCTATCGCGTTCAGCTGCTCGTCCACGCCGCCGCCGGTCTCGGGCACCAGCGTGTCGTAGTAGCGGCTGCCGGTGCACATCTCCTCCGCCACCACCACGCCGCCCGACTTCTCGATAACGTCGTGCACCTTCCAGTTCGGGATCGCCATCGGCGAACCGGTGACGAGCACGCGAGGCG
Organism: Actinomycetes bacterium; assembly: GCA_021811025.1. Taxonomy (GTDB): domain Bacteria; phylum Actinomycetota; class Coriobacteriia; order Anaerosomatales; family JAJZPX01; genus JAJZPX01. Next base: position 1,213 of record JAJZPX010000118.1, on the reverse strand, counting down.
CGTCCGCCGGCGCCACGCCCTCGCCCGCCGCTGCCCGAGCCTCGAGCTCGTCCGCGACGGCGTTCACCATCTGCGTGAAGCGCGCGACGTCGTCGTAGAACGCGACCTGCACCGCGAGCAGCGCGTCGAGGCCCGAGATCGGCGCGGGAGCGGCGGCGCGGGCGGCGTTCAGCCGCTGCAGCGCGCGGCGCTTGTCGTTGACCTCGCGCGTGGCCTTCGCGAGGGCGTCGGCCGTGAGCTCGTTGCCGGTGAGCTCCTCGAGGCGCTCCACGAGGCGGTCGATCTCGGCGCGCCACAGCGCGAGATCGTTCGGCCGCTTCATCTGCGGCAGCTCCATCACGTAGGTCGGCGCCATCTCGCCGAAGATCTCGTACGCCTTCTTCTTGCCGTCACACGTGGTCTCGCCGATCACCAGGTCCGCCGACTCGACATACGGGCACACGCGGCCGAGCTTGAAGCCGACGAAGCTCTTGATGAGCGCGCACGTGTTGCGCGGGAGGTAGCGCTCGACCTCGTTCGTGCCCCACTCCACGCCGGCGCACAACCCGATCGAGACCGCGCCGAGCGCGCGGATGACCTCCTCCGGCACGTACAGGCAGAACGTCCCGACGACCTTCCCGCCCGCCGCCTTGTGCTCCTGCAGCTCCTTGATGCGCAGACCGTGAATCTCCGAGATCACGAAGTCGAAGTACTCCATGCCTTTCGGCCGACTCGCTTGAGACAGGAACGCGTTGGCGTACATGGGGCCGAGAGCGTCGAGCAGCGCGCAGTGGCTGCGCAGGTTGAGCCCGAGCTCCTCCCACATCTGCCCGTAGGGGTTGGTGGTGTCTGCCGTCATCGGTGCCCTCCGATCCAGAGGCTCGTCCGAACGGCAGCAGCATAACATACTGTGATGGGATGGTTAAGGGCGACTTATTGGAGACGGCTTAGCGCGCCGCGGGGTAGCTGCCGAGGATCTTCACCTCGCGCAGCTTCAGCCGGAGGCAGTCGAGCGCGAGCGCGACGTTCTGGTCCTCGAGGTGCCCCTGCAGGTCGACGAAGAACATGTACTCCCCGAGCGCCTTCTTCGTCGGCCTGGACTGCAGCTTCGTCAGGTTGATCTGCCCGTACGCGAACTCGGACAGGATCATGAGAAGCGCGCCCGGCCGGTTCTGGTGGATGAACAGCGCGAGTGAGGTCTTGTCGTGGCCGGTGCGCGAGCAGATCCCTCGCC
>JAJZPX010000117.1 GCA_021811025.1 Actinomycetes bacterium | reverse complement strand
ACTACATCGCGTTCATCGAGGAGCTCGCCGAGGTGCCGGTGTCGATCATCGCCGTGGGACCGTCGCGCGAGCAGACCATCCTGCGGAGGTGGGAGGTCCGGCCGTAGGGCGCATGCGCGTCTTGCGAAGGACGCGATTAATCTTATAATCGTTTATAAGATTATCCCCTAGCCGCGCCTGGAGTCGCGATGTTCCCCTACGCGATCACGCCCGACATCGCGCACGACGTGGAGCTGCTCGAGCAGCTCAGGATGCGACTCGATGCCCGCGGCCCGCTGCCTCGCCGGTGGGTGGGGCGGATGCGGCGGGAACTCGAGGCCGAGGCTGTCGCCGCGTCCACGTCGATGGAGGGCGTCGCGGTGACCGTCGACGAGGTCCGGCGCATCCTCGCCGGGGAGAAGCCAAGAGAGGTGTCCGTCGAGGATGCCGATCTCGTCCGAGGCTACGCGGATGCCATGCGATACGTGCTCCTGCGTGCGGACGACGCCAACTTCCGCTGGCAACGAGAGCTCGTCCTCGCCATCCACTCCCGCGTGCTCGCCGACTCGTACGTGAAGGAGGCGGGCCGCTTGCGCTCCGTCCAGAACCGCCTGCTCGATCGACGCGGCGGCCGCCAGATCTTCATCCCGCCCCCGCCCGAGCAAGTGCCCGACCTCATCGACGGGCTCGCCGAGTGGCTCCAGGTCTCCGAGGAAGTCGCCGTCCCGGTGAAGGCTGCGCTGGCGCACGTTCGGCTCGCTGCCATCCATCCGTTCAAGGACGGCAACGGCCGGACGTGCCGGATCCTCGCCTCGCTCGTCATGTACCGTGGCGGCTTCAAGGCCAAGGAGTACACCAGCCTCGAGGAATGGTGGGGGGCGCACCTCGCCGACTACTACGGGGCGTTCGGATGTCTCGGCGAGGCGTGGGACGCGGAGGCCGACGTCACGCCGTTCGTAGCCGCGCACGTGCGCGCCCAGGTCACACAGGTACAGGCGCTGTCGCTGCGCCAAGCGGTGGAACGCGGCATCTGGACCGTGCTGGAGGACATCGTGACCGAGGACCTGGGTATGGAAGCACGCGCCGCGAACGCCCTCTACGACGCGTTCTTCGGTCGGCCTGTCACGAATCGCTACTATCGGGAGATCTCGGACGTCGAGACGGTGACCGCTTCGCACGACTTGCGCAGGCTGCTGGCATCGGGTCTGGTGGCTGCGATCGGCAAGGGCCGGTCTTCCGCGTACACCGGGACGCCGGAGCTCGGGCGGCGGGTGGCCGAGGGCGCGGGGGTGGCGGATTCGAGGTTCTTCGACGCGGATGCGGAGCTGACGCAGCAACGCGAGGAGATCGTCGTCGCGCTCGGCGAGCGGTTGCGCGAGGCAGGCACGTTCGACTCCATGTGACGAACGCCTGCCATGGAAGGTCCGGCCGCAGCTACTGGTCGACCGTGGCGGAGAGGGGATACCTCCGGGCCGGCCGACGGCAACGTGCGGGCTCGGTGAATCAACTTGCGGCAGTCGATTTCCAGTGACGGAAGCTGTTAGACATGAGCAGGGCAACCACTATGACAGCGGCCAGGATCGCAAGGAAGGTGCCCTTGAAGCCGATATGGTCGATAGAAAGCCCCGAAACCAGAGGAAGCACTGTTCCCACAATCATGAAAACCGAGAAGAACAGACTGTTTGCGACGTTTCTTTGCTGAGGGGTAAAGGATATGTTGATTGATATCACTGAAAGCGGATATGTCAAGCCATGTGGGACGCCAAGCATAAGAAGAGATACCATGAACAGGCTCAGCGAGTTTGACGCAACCATTAGAACTATCCCTATGATCGTCAGAGCAACCGCCATTGCCATGTGACGTGTTATCCGCTTTGGCGGCCACACAGAGTAGCAGAGCCTTGCCAGGAATGAGGTGAGAAAGAAGAGAGAGAACAGTAGCGTCACCAGGGAGAGTGAAATATGGAAGGTCTCAACTTCGTATATACCACCGAAAGCAATAAGGACATAGAACGGTATCCCATAGGCAAGGCTATTATAGACGGACGCCTGGAACCCAGGATTCGACCACACTCTGGTCCGCTCCCCTCCAGATACCGGTTCGACAGGAAAACGTATCAATGGAGCGAGAAAGGTGGCAACAGCTCCCAGAATGGCAAAGATGAGATAAGACTCCTTCAGCGTGATAATCCTGAGAAGATAGGATTCAAGGGCAGGCCCAGCGATGAGGCTTAGGCTCAGAGATAGTGTGTAGAGCGAGAGGACTCTCTCCCTTGTCCTGACATCTTCAATGAGACTGGCAGATGTGATTATGTTGGGCATTATGAACCCAAAGGCCGCTCCGCTTGCTGCACTCAGCAGCCAGACTGATATTCCACCGGATACTGAAAAGCCCATCAAGAGCACGCTGAAAGCGGCAGTGGACGAAATGAAGGCCAGTCTCCTCTGGGTCGCATTCAGCCTGGCATTGACAAACACCGCAGAAAGAAAAGCGGTTAGAGCCATCAAAGCCTCAATGATTCCAACCTGTGTCTGACTGAATCCGAAATCATACCTGGTGAGCAGAGGCATAGAGGTAATCAGCATGTTGTTGCTCGCCCTGACCGGGAAGGGTGGGGCAAGGATTATGAATACGGTTCCTATGATGGGGGGAAACCTGGAAGAGTGACTCATTCGGTCTTTCCTGCGTCATGACTGCGGAATCGTGATCTACAGAGCTCTGTGAGCCTCTCGCCGGATGATGTGCCCCGATCTGCTCCGCGTCACGCCGGCAGCTGCGGCGCGCCGGCGAACGGCGCCACCTGCTCGACGTCGATCTTGAGCTTCCCCGCACCGCTGTCGGCTCATCCCCTCGGCTCAGGAACGTCGGATCCGGCTCCTGTTCTGACCCGGACGGACGTTCAGCGGACAGAATGCGAGCGACATGGACAGAGGGGATCAGCACACGCAATTGATGGCTGAGACTTGCTGGGCGACCCTGCGAGCACTACTATCAATAACAGCTTGTGTTGATAGTAGAGGCCGGTGGCATGGTGCAGAAGAAGCAACTCGAGCCCGCACCCACGCGGCGTCTCTCGGCGTCCGCTCTGGATCGCATCTCAGGGTCCCTCGATGAGGGCCGCATCGCCCGCCTGATCGAACGCGCGAATCGCGACTACCTGTACTGGGACAAGTTCAAGTACCTCGACATGCCCACCGGAGTCGACGCGGCAGACGCCTGGCGGTTCCTGGCCTTGCTCAGGCGGCTCAGGAGACACACGACGCCTGTGGTCGATCTGCACGGTCATCAGTTCTGGTACTCCCAGACCGAGGAGGTCTGCCGGCACCTCCACCTCATCGACCAGAAAAGCGCCGGGACGATCGGCACGGCCTTCAGCGCGCCCTCACCCGACACCAAGAAGCGCTACCTGATCAACCAGGTGATGGAGGAGGCGATCGCCTCAAGCCAGATCGAAGGGGCGTCCACAACGACACGTGTCGCCAAGGAGATGCTGCGCACGGGCCGGGCGCCCCGCGACCACTCCGAGCGGATGATCGTGAACAACTACCGCACGATTCTGCGGATCAAGGAGCACGCGAGCGAACCGCTGACGCCGAAGCTGATCAAGGACTTGCATCGCTCGATGACCGAAGGGACCTTGCCTGCCGAGGACCTCGGCCGCTTCCGAACCGACAACGACGGCGTCATCGTCACGGACAACTACGAGATCCTCCACGAGCCGCCTGGCGCCGACGCGATAGGCACGGAGATCCGGAAGCTCTGCAAGTACGCGAACGACGACGGCGCGCCGTTCGAGCACCCGGTCGTGCGCGCCGTCGTGCTGCATTTCTGGCTCGCCTACGTGCACCCGTTCGTCGATGGGAACGGCCGGACGGCCAGAGCCCTGTTCTACCTGCACATGCTGAAGAACGGCTACTGGTTGTACGAGTACCTGTCCATCTCCCGCGCGATCAAGAGCAAGCGGGCTCAGTACGACAGGGCCTACCTGTACTCGGAGAACGACGACAACGACCTGACGTACTTCCTCGTCTTCAACCTGAAGGCGGTCCGGCAGGCGATAGACGAGCTGAACGGCTACATGGAGCGGAAGGCGGGCGAGGACGCGCGCCTGCGATCGCAGCTTCGCAAGGACGAATCGCTGAACTACAGGCAGCGCGCGATCCTGTCGAAGGCGCTCAGGGACCCGGACACGACGTTCACTATCGAGTCGCACGGAACGTCGCACGACGTGGCATACGCGACCGCGCGGCAGGACCTGCTGGACCTGGCGGAGAGGGGATACCTCCTGGCCGGCCGAGAGAGGCGCAAGTTCGTCTTTCAGGCAGCCGAGGACCTGCGCGAGAAGCTGAGCGTGCTGTGAGCCGCGGGCGACTGATAGTTCGACAGCGGCTCCGACCTGCGCTTCTCCCGCAACTGTCAGCGAACTATCAATGGGACGCACACTGATAGTACGTCTTGTCGTTCCGGACCGGGCGGTACGTCATCCCCTCCTGCTATCCTCGTAATCGAGCTGCGAGCCGAGGAGGACGGCGTGCGCGATCCGGTCGAGGTGTACGTCAGCGAGCTGCGCGACATCCACGTGAGCCGCGCGGCGGGCTGTTCGCGCCGAACCAGTTCAAGAAGGGCGCCGACGACGAGCTGCTCGACCCCTTCCCGTCGGTCGCCGCGATCGAGGTGAAGGGCACGGCCGAGGACCTGCGGCGCCTGTCCGAGAGCGAGCAGGTCGCGCGGTACGTCGAGCGCTACGGCCTCGTGATGGTGACCAACCTGCGGGGCTTCGGGCTCGTCGGCCGAGGCGAGGACGGCGCGCCGAGGATGCTGGAGAAGGTCGAGCTCGGGAAGAGCGAGGCCGAGTTCTGGGCAGCGGCGGACCATCCTCGCATCTTCGCCGAGGAGCGTGGGACCGGCCTCACCGAGTTCGAGGGAGTCTCGGTGACCTACCTCGAGCTCGTAGCGCCGTTGCTCGTGCTGTCGATGCAGGGCGAAGGACCGATCGCCTCGCGCATCCCGCCCGGCGCGCTGGCGCTTGCCGATGAGCCCCTGCCGCTCGACTCGGAGCCGGGATTGCAGATGCTTCGCGACGTGCTGCGTCCGCTCAGGTTCGCGATCTCATGAGCGGGTCGCGTTCTCCTGTGCTTCGCGAGACGATCCGCGTCGCGCGCGGTACGCTGCCGCTCCTCGCGTACCACCTCGAGCGCCTCGCCGAGGGCGGGGTGCCGGCGGCGCAGCTGGCGGAAGTGCGCGAGGCCGCGGCGCTGGAGGCGGCGCGCGAGCGCGCCGGCGCGTACAAGCTGCAGGTCACCGTCGAGCCAGGCGGCGGCTTCCGCGTCGTCGCGTCCGCCGAGCCCTCGTCGCTCGACGTCCCCGGCGGTCCGGCGATCGTGCCCGTCGCCGTCGCGGCGCTCCCGCAGCTCCCGCCGCGAGCCGCGAAGCCGGCCGACCGCTCGTACTGGGACGGCCCGCAGCGGCTCGCGCACCTGCGAGGCGGGCAGCAAGCCGTGCTCGTGACGGCGGACGGCGACGTCGTCGACGGCGGGACCGCGACGGTGTGGGCGGTCGAGGACGGCGTGCTCGTGACGCCGCCGGCGCCTCCCGCGGTGGCCGGGGTCGCGCGGCGCGCGATCCTGCGCGAGCTCGCGCCCGCTCTCGGCCTGCAAACGGAGGTGCGGCCGCTCCCGCTCGACGAGCTCGAGGCCGCGGACGAGGTGCTGCTCAGCAACGCCGTCGGAGGCGTTGTGGCAGCGGCGGGACGCGGTGGCCCGATCGCCGATCGGCTGCGCGACGCGTTCGGCGCTCGGCTTGAAGCGGCAGGCGACGCGGGCTAAGCTGGGGCAAATTGACAGGTCGTCTGGAAGGCAGACACGATGCGCACCCCATCTCTCCGCCGCCTCGCCGTGCTGGCGCTGCTCGTGCTCGCAACCGGCCTCACTGGCTGCGCGACGTTGCGCTCGACCGGCGCGGGGGGCGCCGGCGCGGTGTGGCTGTGGGACAATCCTCGCCTCGCCGGCAACGAGCTGCGGGCCGTTGCGTTCGCGGACGCGCAGGAAGGATGGGCGGTCGGCGCTCACGGCACCATCCTGCACACGACGAACGCAGGAGTCCCCGACACGACGTACGTACCTCCGTTCGGCGAGCTGCCTGGCGGGGTGAAGCGGACGCGCGCGCAGTTCTCGGGCACCGAGGCCGCGCTCAACGGGGTCGCCATCGCGGCATCCGGGACGGTATGGGCGGTGGGGGACACGGGGACGATCGTCCGGACCACCAACAGCGGACAGACGTGGCTGCCTGTGCGCTCGGGCACGTCGCTGAGGCTGAACGCCGTGGCGGCCGAGGACGCCGCCGCTTGGGCGGTCGGGGAGAGAGGGACGATCCTCAGCTGGAACGGCTCGGCGTGGACCGCGCGGACGAGCGGGACCGCCGAGGAGCTCCTGGCCGTCGACTTCGCCACGCCGTCGCTGGGCTGGGCGGGCGGCAGGAACCGCACGCTCCTCAGGACTGCGGACGGCGGCCGAACGTGGTCGTCGATCTCC
>JAJZPX010000116.1 GCA_021811025.1 Actinomycetes bacterium | reverse complement strand
CAGCAGCGAGATGCACGCGAGCGCGAAGCCGAGGAACAGCGCGCCGGAGTCGCCCATGATGATCGACGCGGGATTGAAGTTGTAGCGCAGGAAGCCGAGGCAGCTGCCGACGAGCACCGCCGCGAGAGTCGCGGCCACGAGGAAGTTGCCCTGCACCGCCAGCACCAGGAAGCTCGTCACGGCGATCGCGGTGACGCCCGCGGCCAGCCCGTCGAGGCCGTCGATGAGGTTGATGACGTTGGTGAAGCCGAGGATCCACAGCAGCGTGATGGGAATGCTGAGGAACCCGATGTAGACGAGGCCACCGCTGCCGAACGGGTTGCCGAGGAACTCCACCTTCAGCCCCGACGCGATCACGATCGCCGCCGCGGCCAGCTGCCCGCCGAACTTGATGCCGGGGCTGAGAGTGAACAGGTCGTCCACGACGCCGGTGACGAACACGACGAAGAGGCCGACGAGAACGCCGACCAGCTGCGTGCCTGCGTTGAGCATGCCGCCGCCCCAGCCGAGATAGTGCTCGCCGAGGTACTCGACGACGAACGCGGCGGCGAAGCCCGCGAACATCGCGACGCCGCCCAGCCGCGACATCGCGCCGGAGTGCACCTTGCGTCCTCCGCCGAGGTCGACGAACCCGTGCCGCAACGACCAGGAGCGCACGAGCGGCGTCAGCGCCACGGTGACGGCTCCCGCCACCGCGACGAGGAACAGGTAGTGCTTCCAGCCCACGCTCTCGTCAGTCCTTCCCGGCTCGCACCCGCACCGGCGAGATGCCGGCCTCGGCCAGCAGCTCTTCGGCCAGCGGGTCCGGGTAGGCGTCCCGGTAGTATATCTCCCGCACGCCCGCGTTGATGAGGATCTTCGCGCACAGCACGCACGGTTGGTGCGTGGTGTAGATGCTGGCTCCGTCGATGCTGGTCCCGTAGAGCGCCGCCTGGATCACCGCGTTCTGCTCGGCGTGGATCCCGCGGCACAGCTCGTGGTTGCTGCCGGACGCGATCCCCCGCTGCTCGCGCAGGCAACCCGCCTCGGCGCAGTGCCTAAGCCCGCGCGGCGTGCCGTTGTACCCGGTGGACAGGATGCGACGATCCTTCACGATGACCGCGCCGGTGTGGCGGCGCAGGCACGTCGACCGGCCGGCGACCTGACCCGCGATCGTCATGAAGTACTCGTCCCAGCTGGGACGCTCGTCGACTGTGGTGATGCCTTCCGAGGTATTCGCCTACTTCGTGCCGAACAGGCGGTCGCCGGCATCGCCGAGACCGGGGACTATGTATCCGTGATCGTTGAGGTGGTCGTCGACGGCGCACGCGTAGATCGTGACGTCCTCGCAATCCGCGAGCACGCGCTCGATCCCCTCCGGCGCCGCGATGAGCACCAGCAGCTTGATGCTGCGCGCGCCTCGAGCCCGCAGGAACTCGACGGCGGCGGAGGCCGAACCTCCGGTGGCGAGCATGGGGTCGACGATCATCACCTCGCGCTCGCCGATGTCCTCCGGCAGCTTGCAGTAGTACTCCACCGGCTCGAGCGTCTCGGGATCGCGGTAGAGTCCGACGTGGCCGACGCGCGCGGCCGGCATGAGCTCGAGTATGCCGTCGACCATGCCGAGGCCGGCGCGCAGGATCGGGATGACGGCGACCTTCTTGCCCGCGAGCACGTGCGTCGTCGTCTCCGTGATCGGCGTCGCGACGATGGTCTGCGCGAGCTGGAAGTCGCGCGTCGCCTCGAACGCCATCAGCATCGCCAGCTCCTTGACGAGCTCGCGGAAGTCCTTCGCGCCCGTTCTCACGTCGCGCAGTATCGACAGCTTGTGCCGGATCAGCGGGTGGTCCATCTGCACGACCCTGCCGGCCCATTCGGCGCGCTCGATCACTCGCTCACGCTCCTCGCCCGATACCCCATGGCCCTACAGCTCAGGATACAGCGGATGCGCCGCCAGCAGCTCGTCCACCTCGGCGTGCACCGCGTCCAGCACCGCCTGGTCGTCCTTGCCGAAGATCGCGCGCGCGGTCAGCTCGCCGACGCGGCGCGCCTCGTCCTCGCCGAACCCGCGAGTGGTGATCGCGGGCGAGCCCACGCGGATGCCGCTGGTGACGAACGGCGAGAGCTTCTCGTTCGGGATGGCGTTCTTGTTGACGGTGATCCCCACGCTCTCCAGCAGGTTCTGCGCGTCCTTACCGGTGACGCCGGCGGGCGTGAGGTCCACGAGCAGAAGGTGGTTGTCGGTCCCGCCCGACACGAGCCGCAAGCCTCCCTCGGCCATCGCCTCGCCCATGACGCGCGCGTTGACCAGCACCTGGTCGATGTAAGTCCTGAACTCCGGCTGCATCGCCTCTCTGAACGCGACCGCCTTCGCCGCGATGATGTGCTCGAGCGGGCCGCCCTGCAGCCCCGGGAACACGGCCTTGTCGAGCGCAGCCGCCCACTGCTCCTTGCACAGCACGAAGCCGGCGCGCGGGCCGCGCAGCGTCTTGTGCGAGGTCGAGGTGACGAAGTCCGCCCACGGGACGGGCGAAGGGTGCGCTCCGGTCGCCACGAGGCCGGCGACGTGCGCCATGTCGACCATCAGCACCGCGTCGACTTCCTTCGCGATGGCGGCGAACCGCTCGAAGTCGATGACGCGCGGGTACGCCGAGGCGCCCGCGATGATCATCTTCGGCCGGTGCTCTTTCGCGAGCCGCTCGACCTCGTCGTAGTCGATGGTCTCGGTCTCCATGTCCAGGCCGTACGCGACGATGTGGAACCACTTGCCGGAGAAGTTGACGGGCGAGCCGTGCGTGAGGTGCCCGCCCATCGCGAGGCTCATGGCGAGCACGGTGTCGCCGGGATCGCAAGCGGCGTAGTAGACGGCGAGGTTCGCGGGCGCTCCCGCGTGCGGCTGCACGTTCGCGTGGTCCGCGCCGAACAGCTCGCAGGCGCGCTGCCGCGCGATGTCCTCGACGACGTCGACGAACTCGCACCCGCCGTAGTAGCGCTTGGACGGCAGGCCCTCGGCGTACTTGTTGGTGAGCACGCTGCCCATGGCCTCGAGCACGGCGGGCGAGGTGAAGTTCTCCGACGCGATCAGCTCGATCGTCGTGCGCTGACGCTTCAGCTCCGCGTCCATGGCGGCCGCGATCTCGGGGTCCTGCTGCCTGATGTGCTCCAGCGACATGCGCTACTCCCCTTCGGTCTCGTCGTGCCCGATGGCGTCCATCATGTCCACTCTGCGCTGGTGGCGGCCGCCCTCGAAGGCGGTGCCGAGAAAGGCGTCGAGGATGCTCTCCGCGGTCGCCGCGTCCGTGTATCTGCCCGCCAGGGCGACGACGTTCGCGTCGTTGTGCAGCCGGGCCATCCGCGCGAACTCGGGGCTCGTTGCCTGCGCCGCGCGAACGCCGCGGACCTTGTTCGCCGCGATCGCCATTCCGAGCCCCGTCCCGCACACGAGCACGCCGAAGTCGGCTTCGCCGTCCGCGACGGCGCGTGCCACAGCGTGAGCGTACACCGGGTAATCCACGGATCCCTCGTCGAACGTCCCAACGTCCGTCACCGCGTGCCCCTCGGCCTGCATGTACGCCTTGACCCGCTCCTTCAGGGCGAATCCGGCGTGATCGCTGCCGAGGTGGATGCGCAAAGGGAACCTCCGGGCCGACGAGGGGACCCGCTCATTGTACGCGATGGCGGACCAAGGCCGCCACGCGATCAGCTGTCGAGGGCGTGAGCCCCCGCGAGGACCTCGTCCGCCGGGATCGCCCCCTCGCGCAGCACGACGGGCTCCGGCCCGGTGCAGTCCACGACGGTGGACGCGACACCTACGTGCGCCTCGCCCGCGTCGAGCACGACGTCGGCCGCGGCGAGGATCCGCGGCTCGAGCTCCTCGAACCTTGCGACCGGCGGGACGCCCGTGGTGTTCGCGGACGTCGAGGCGATCGGCCTGCCGCTCGCTCGGATCAGCTCCTGCACGACCTCGTGGCTGCTGCAGCGCAGCGCGACCGTGCCGCGCCCGTCGCGGAAGTCGCGGCCCACGAGGTCCGAGGCCCCGACTACTATCGTGAGCTCCCCGGGCCAGAAGCGCTTCGCCAGCGCGTGCGCGTACGCCGGGACGTCCACGCCGTAGCGGTCGAGCGCGTCGCCGTCCTCGACCAGCCACGGCAGCGGCTTCCCCGGCGGGCGCATCTTGATGTCGAACAGCTCCTGCGCGCCGTACCAGGAGTCGGAGGACGCGCCGATCCCGTAGACCGTTTCCGTCGGGAAAAGAACAACCCCGCCGTCTCTGAGTATCGAAGCGGCGAGGTTGATGACTTCCGCGGAAGGGTTCTCCGGGTCTATGTGGAACACCTTGCTCATCGCGACCGCCTCCTTGCACCGGCTCCCCCGCGGCTCCCCGCGGGGTCGCGACCGTCACACTCCATACATACCACCTTCAGGCGACAACGGGGAGAGCCATCCGGCGCGCGGGAGGCACCGGTCGCGACACCGCCGCGACCGCCCGTCAGCGGAAGCGCCCGCAGGCGCTGCGGCTACGCCGGGCGGCGTCCGCCCACCACGCGGTCCCGGCCCGCGAGATCGCGCGTCACGCGCACGTCCCGCCATCCCGCGGCCGCAAGCTCGTGCGCCATGTCCCCGACACGCGTCTCGTCGAGCTCCATCGCGAGCGTGCCGCCCGGCGTCAGCCACTCCGGCGCCTCGGCGACGATGCGCCGCGCGGTCTCGAGACCGTCGGCGCCGCCGTCGAGCGCGAGCCGCGGCTCGAAGCCGAGCACCTCGGCCGGAAGCGTGGGGATGTCGGCCGAGGGGATGTACGGAGGGTTCGCGACGACGAGCTCGGCGCGGCCGTGGACCTCGGCGGGCAGCGGCTCGAAGAGGTCGCCCTCGAACGCGTTCACGCGGCCGCCGGCACCGGCGCGGGCCGCGTTGTCCCACGTCGTTTCGACGGCGAGCGGGTTGAGATCGGTCGCGTAGACGATCGCCCACGGGTTCTCGATCGCGAGCGACACCGCAACCGCGCCCGAGCCGGTGCACAGATCGATCGCGATCGTCTCGTCGGTGACGGGCAGCGCGGCGAGCGCGACGTCGACGAGCACCTCCGTCTCCGGCCGCGGGATGAAGACGCCGGGGCGCACTCGGAGCACGAGGTGGCGGAAGGGCATCTCGCCCGTCACGTACTGCAGCGGCTCGCCCGCGACGCGCCGCTCGATCCCGTCGCGGAAGCGGGCGCGCTCCTCGGCCGAGAGCGGACGATCGTGGTGCGCGTAGAGCTCGACGCGCGAGAGACCGGTCGCAGCGGATAGCAGCCACTCGGCGGAGCGCCGGGGCTCGGAGACCTGCTTGCGCGTGAAGTAGTCGATCGTCCAGCCGAGCGCGTCGCGGATCGTCCAGACGCGCTCGCTCAACTCAGACTACCGCCTTCAGCCGCTCAGCGCGGTCGGCCGCGGCGAGCGCGTCGACAACGGACTCGAGGTCGCCCATCAGCACGCCGGGCAGGTTGTGGACCGTCAGCCCGATACGGTGGTCGGTGATGCGGTCCTGCGGGAAGTTGTAGGTGCGGATCTTCTCCGAGCGCGAGCCCGTCCCGATCTGGGCGAGGCGTGCGGCGCCGAGCTCGGCCTGCTGGCGCTCGAGCTCCATCTCGTAGAGTCGGGCGCGCAGGACGCGCAGCGCCTCCTCCTTGTTCTGCAGCTGGCTCTTCTGGTTCTGCGACTGCACCACCAAACCCGTCGGGAGGTGGGTGATGCGCACGGCCGAGTCCGTGGTGTTGACCGACTGGCCGCCGGGCCCGGAGCTGCGGTAGACGTCGATGCGCAGGTCGTTCGGGTCGACGTGCACGTCGACCTCCTCCGCCTCGGGCAGCACGGCCACCGTCGCGGTGGACGTGTGGATCCGCCCGCCTGACTCCGTGGCCGGGATGCGCTGGACGCGGTGCACGCCGGACTCGAACTTCATCTTCGAGTACACGGCCGGCCCCTTGACCGCGAACGTGACCTCCTTGAACCCGCCGACCTCGTTCTCGGACGCGTCGATGAGCTCGACCTTCCAGCGCTGCGACGCCGCGAAGCGCGTGTACATGTTGTAGAGGTCGCCGGCGAACAGCCCGGCCTCGTCGCCGCCCGCGCCCGCGCGAATCTCGACGATGATGTTCTTGTCGTCGTTGGGATCCTTCGGCAGCATCATCACGTTGAGCTCGCCTTCGAGCGCCTCGCGCCGCACCTCGGCGTCGCGCAGCGTCTCGGCCGCGAACTCGCGCATGTCCGGGTCGGCCTCGGTGCGCTGCATCTCGCGCGCGTCGTCGATCTCCGCGCACACGCCGAAGTACTCGCGGATCTTGAGCGCGAGCGGCGTCATCTCGGCGTGCGACTTCGCGAGGCGCGCGTACTCCTTCTGGTCCGCGAGCACCTCGGGCTCGCCGAGACGGGCGGTGAGTTCTTCGTAACTGTCGAGTATGGATTTCAGCTTCTCGTTCATGGCTCGTTTGCTGCCTTCTAGCATGGGATTCCCGGCATGCAAGGATACCACTCGCGCGCCGGGGGACGCCGTCATGCAGCAAGCGGGATGCCGG
>JAJZPX010000115.1 GCA_021811025.1 Actinomycetes bacterium | reverse complement strand
TGGACTCACGCATGACGTAGTCGCCCTCGGCGATGCCGGGGTCCCGCCGCCGCTCCCCCTTGATCGTCAGGGCGTTCCGGCTGACCGCGACGTTGATCTCGGCCGGGTTCATCCCCGGCAGCTCCGCCCGCACGACGATGTCGCCGTCGTGCTTGAACGCGTCCACGGCCGGCATCCAGAGCGACGACGCCTCGCCCGGGTGCTCGGGCTGCGGGCCGAAGCTCGCTATCAGCCGGTCGACGTCTTGCCGTAGAGTGAGCAGGTCGGCGAACGGATCGCCGCGTGTCGCCATGTCGCCACCTCCGTGTCCGCGCGGTCCTGTGCGATATACCCACTCGCCGTCGCGGCGGGCCGGAGAGGGCGGGCGACGGGGGTGCGGCGTCCCGGCACGCCGTTTGCCGTGATCTCGCTGCTGAGATGAAGGGACGATCGTGCCTCAGTGTGCTTTCCACCCCGGCGTCGAGACGAACGTGCGTTGCGTCTCGTGCGACCGGCACATATGTCCGAAGGACATGGTCGCGACGGCCGTGGGCTACAAGTGCCGCGAGTGCGCCGCCCCGGCGGGCGGGCGCCCCGGCGGCGTCAAGCCGCGGCAGTACGCTCTGGCGGCGGTCTCCGGCCTTGGCGCCGGCGTCGTCGGCGGCCTGGCCGTCGGGCAGGTCATGCAGGTCGTGCGGTTCTTCCCGTGGCTGTTCATGCTGCTGTTCGGCGCGGCGATCGGCGAGGCGACGAGACGCGGGTCCGGGGGGCACCGCGTTCCGGCGATAGCCGCGGTGGCGGCGGTCGGCGCGACGGCGGGAGCCGTCGCCGGAGGCTTCGGCTTGTTCGGGCTCGTTCTCGCCGCGGCGGGCGCGGCGTTCGCGGTCCTGCAGAATCGCTTCTGAGCTGAGGCCTCGTCCCCGGCGAACGGCGGGACCCGAGCCTTACGGCTCCTCCTCCTCGGGATTGCGGGACGGGAAGCCGCCGTGCGACGGGAACACGTCGCTGCCGGTCGAGCTTCCGCCCTGCGCCTCCTCGGGGGCGTCGTCGCCGAGGACCTCAAGCACCTCGTTCGCCTGCTCGTCGGTGAATCCTTCGAGGTGGATGCTCGTCACGCGATCCTCCGAGATCAGCGCCTTCTGCGCGTCCCAGAAGTCCTTCTCGTCGCCGGCGCCGAGCGGCGGCTCCGCGCCCTGGGTGCCCGAAGGGTGCGATCGGGCCGTGGTCGGCTCTTCCCGGCCGGGCGTTGCCTGCGTTCCGCCCGTCGTACCAGCGCCGGCGGGTCGCCTCGCCTCGGTCGCGGGCGCGGCCCTGAGCGCGCGGCGCGGCACGCGCACCTCCAGCATGCCGTCGTGCACGTCCACCCGCACGTCTTCCCGACGCACGTCGGCGCGAGCCCTGATGAGCACGTCGTCGCCGCGCTGGACGATGTCGATCACCGGCGTCCGCCGCACGTCTGCCATGGCCTCTCACCCCTCGTCTCGCGTCCGTTCTTCATTCCCGGCCTCGTGCGGGGGTAACCCCGCCGGCCACGGCGACGGGCGGCCTCGCCGAGCGCGGCGGCACGGCGTCTGCTCCTGCTCGCGGAAGCGTTCCCGAACGCCGCAGCAGGCTCGCCGATCCCGTCGCAGCATCCATAGCACCGCCGGGACGCGCGGAGGCCCGGACGATCGCGTCCGGGCCTCCGTCTCTTCGGCGAGCCGATCCCGCTACATCGGGGGCTTCGGCGCGCCGCCGGATATCGGGACGCGCCGCACCTTCTGCTCCGGCATCTTCCCGGGCGTCGGCACGCGCACCTCGAGGACGCCGTCGCGGTATTCGGCCTTGATGTCCTGCGCGTCGACGCCCTGAGGCAGCATGATCTGCCTCTCGAAGCTGCCGAAGGTCGATTCCTTCCGGACGTAGTCGCCCTGGCGGTACTCCTCCTTCTCCTCGCGCTTGCCCTTGATCGCCAGCACGTCTTCCGTGACCGAGACGTCGACGTCCTCGGGCTTGACCCCCGGGAGCTCCGCGCGGACGAGCAGCTCGTTCTCCTTCCGGATCACGTCGACGGTCGGCATCCACGCGACGCGCTCGCCGTCGCCCCTGCTCGTGTAGAGCGGCATGCCGAGGCTCGAGAAGAGCCGGTTCATGTCGCGCTGCACGGCCATCATCTCGTTGAAAGGATCCCATCTGACCATCGCCATAGGTTCGGGTGCACCTCCTGCCTCGATCCGGCCTGTTCCCAGGCCCACGTCCTGCCGGGGATATACCCTCGGGGAGCAGGCGGCCGGCGCCGTTCGCCGACCCGTCCCGCGCGTGTCCCGGCACCCGAGGCGCCTCCCCGGGGACCCGCCCCGAGGAGGCTTGAACGCCGGCGTGCAGTGGTACGCTTGGCGGGAACGCCATTCATGGAGGAGCTCGTGCGACTCGCACTCGCCCAGGTCGACGCCGCCGTCGGCGACATCGAGGGGAACGCCGCCCTCGCGATCCGCCGGATCGAGGCGGCCGAGGAGCAGGGGGCCGAGCTTGTCCTCTTGCCCGAGCTGGTGCTGACGGGCTACCCGCCGGAGGACCTGCTCGCCCGGGACGGCTTCGTCGAGGACAACCTGTTCGCGCTCCAGCAGGTCGCGGCGCGGTGCACGGGAACGGCGATGCTCGGCTTCGTCGATCGTGGAGAGGACGGCGTGCTCTACAACGCGGCGGCTCTGTGCGCCGGCGGGCGGGTGACCGGGGTCTACCACAAGCGGCGCCTGCCGAACTACGGCGTCTTCGACGAGGCGCGCTACTTCGTCCCCGGAGACGAGGAGGGCCTCGTCGAGATCGGCTCGGAGCCGTTCGGGATGACCGTGTGCGAGGACGTCTGGGTGCCCGACCTGGTGGCGGAGGACGCGTCGAGCGGAGCGCGGTTCGTGCTCAACATCTCCGCGTCCCCATTCCACACGCAGAAGGGCAGCGACCGCGAGGAGATGCTGCGGGGCCGCTGCCGCGAGAGCGGAGTGTGGATGGCGTACTGCAACCTCGTGGGCGGCCAGGACGAGCTCGTGTTCGACGGCCGCTCCGTGGTCATCGCTCCCTCGGGCGAGATCGTGGCGCGCGCCAAGTCCTTCGAGGAGGATCTGCTGCTCGTCGACGTCGACCTCGAGGGCGACGCACGCCCGGGGCGGGTCGAGCCGATGACCGGGGGGCTGGCCGAGGTGTACGACGCGCTGCGGCTCGGGCTGCGCGACTACTTGCGCAAGAACGGCTTCACCGACGTCGTCCTCGGCCTGTCGGGGGGCATCGACTCATCGCTGACCGCGACACTGGCCGCCGACACCCTCGGCCGGGAGCACGTGCACGGCGTGCTGATGCCCTCGATGTACTCGTCCGAAGGCAGCCTCACGGACGCGCGGCAGCTCGCGGCCAACCTCGGGATCGACATGCGCGAGCTGCCGATCGGCCCGGCGTACGACGCGTTCCTGAAGATCCTCGAGCCGTCGTTCGACGAGCTGCCCTTCGACATCACCGAGGAGAACATCCAGGCGCGCGTTCGCGGGATGCTGCTAATGGCGCTGTCGAACAAGTTCGGGTGGATCGTGCTGGCCACCGGCAACAAGTCAGAGCTGTCGGTGGGGTATTCCACGCTCTACGGCGACATGGTCGGCGGGTTCGCGCCGATCAAGGACGTCTTCAAGACGCGCGTCTACGAGCTGGCCCGCTGGCGGAACGGCTGGCCGGGCGGGGCGGCCATCCCCCAGGAATCGATCGACAAGCCGCCTTCCGCGGAGCTTCGCCCCGGCCAGACGGACCAGCAGAGCCTTCCTCCGTACGAGCTGCTGGACGGCATCCTGCGCCGCTACGTCGAGGAGGACGCGTCGAGGGCCGACATCGTCGCGGCCGGTTACGACACCGCGGCGGTGGAGCGCGTCTGCCGGCTCGTGGACGCGGCCGAGTACAAGAGGCGGCAGGGGCCGATGGGCATCCGCGTCACCCCGAAGGCGTTCGGCAAGGACCGCCGGATGCCGATCACGAACCGCTATCGAGGCTGACGTGGGCGACGTCTGGAGGATACGCGGTGTCGAGCATCCCTCGCCGCTGCTCGAAGGGGCGGTGGAGCTGCGGTACCGCGTGCTGCACGAGCCGTTCGGGGTGGCGCGGGACGACGACTGGAACGACGGCGACCCGTCGAGTTCGCACGTCGTCGCGACGGTGGAGGACGAGGTCGTCGGGTACGCGAGGGTCATCGCGGACCCGTCGGCGCGAAGCGCGCAGGTCCGGCAGGTCGCGGTGAGGCGCGAGTGGGAGCGGCGCGGGATCGGCACCGCGCTCATGGGCGCGGCGCTGAGGCGCGCGATCGAGCTCGGGATGACGCACGTGTGGCTGAACGCCCGTCTGACGGCGGTCCCCTTCTACGAGAAGCTCGGCTTCCGCGTCACCTCGGCCGTCTTCCGCTCTCCGCGCACGTACCTCCCCCACGTCAGGATGGACCGAGCGCTCTGATCCGGCCGGACGCTGGCGCCTTGCCCGCCCATGGCCTAACCTTTAGGCGGTGGCTGGAAGGATGTGGCGTTTGCCCGGCCCGCCTTTCGGCCATGAATCCTTGTGGAACAGGCTTCCTTAGGGAGGGGACATGCCCAAGATCACGCGCGAGCAGGTGCGCGTGCCCGCCGACGTGCCGGCGGACATGCGCGAGACGTACATCGACAACTACATGGCGGCGACGCGGGGCACCGGCAGGCTGATGCTGTTCGCCTGCGACCAGAAGATCGAGCACCTCAACGACGACTTCTACGGCGCAAGCATCGACCCGTCCGACAACGACCCGGAGCACATGTTCAAGATCGGGTCGCAGGGCGTCGTCGGCGTGCTCGCGGGTCAGCGCGGGCTGGTCGCCGAGTACGCGAAGGACTACCCCGGTATCAACTACCTCGTGAAGATGAACAGCAAGACGCACCTGGTGAAGACCTCGGCGAAGGACCCGGCAAAGCACCAGGACGACCCGTACAGCCCGCAGCTGTACGACCTCTCGGCGATACTGGACCTGCGCGACAACGGGGTGAACGTCGTCGGCGTGGGCTACACGATCTACCTCGGGTCGGAGTACGAGGCCCACATGATGCAGGAGGGCGGCCAGCTCGTGGCCGACGCCCATGCGGAGGGCCTCGTCGTGGTGCTGTGGATGTACCCGCGCGGCCGCGCCGTGGCGAACGAGAAGGACGAGCACCTCATCGCAGGTGCGGCGGGCGTCGCCTGCTGCCTCGGGTCGGATTTCGTCAAGGTCAATCCGCCGAAGCCCGCGAACGACACGTACACGGCCGCCGAGGCGCTCAAGCAGTCCTCGGTGGCCGCGGGTCGCACGAAGCTGGTGTGCGCGGGCGGCTCCACCGTCGACGCGAGGACCTTCCTCACCCAGCTCTACGACCAGATCCACACCGGCGGGGCGTGGGGCAACGCCACGGGACGCAACCTCCACCAGCGCGGCCTCGACGAGGCCGTCCGGCTGACGAAGGCGATCTCCGCGATCACGCTCGCCGACTACGACGCGGACAGGGCGCTCAAGGTCTTCGAGGGCCGGGAGGACTTCTCGCTGTAGGCGCGCGACGCCTGGCAAGCGCTGCGAGCGAGAGCCGGGTGGATGCCCGGCGCCTCTCGCTGCGAAGTCGGCGAGAGATGAGGTAAGCTTCACTCGCCTCGCTGGAACCTCACGAGCGGCACCTTCCGAGCGGGAGGTGCCGCCCGCCGCACTCACGGGAGACGAGAAGGCGTTGTCGATCGCCGACTGGTTCAAAGCGCGCGAGCAGCGCCGGTACACGGCGGTGGGCGGCTTGCCGCCCGAGAAGGCGGACGTCCCCGACGGCGTGTGGAGCAAGTGCCCGGCGTGCAGGCACATCCTCTACGCCGGCGAGCTGCAGTCGAACCTGATGGTCTGCCCCCACTGCGATCATCACTTCGAGCTCTCAGCTGCCCAGCGGATCGAGCTGCTCGCCGACGGAGGCGCCGTCGAGGAGACCGACGCCGGAATGACCGCCACGGATCCCCTGCGCTTCGGCGGCAGCAAGCCGTACGAGGAGAGCCTGCGCGCGGCGCGCGAGCGGACCGGGCTGCCGGAGGCGGTGGTGACGGGCCGCGCGTCGATCGGCGGCACGCCGGTCGTGCTCGGCGTCATGGACCGCAGGTTCATCGGCGCGTCCATGGGCTCGGTGGTGGGCGAGAAGGTGACGCGGGCGATCGAGCTGGCGGAGGCCGAGCGGCTGCCGCTCGTGCTGGTCACCGCGTCGGGAGGCGCCCGCATGCAGGAGGGCATGCTTTCTCTCATGCAGATGGCGAAGACCTCGGCCGCGGCGGAACGCCTCTCGCGGGCCGGCGTGCCTTTCATCGTGCTCCTGACCGACCCGACCTACGGCGGCGTAACGGCGTCGTTCGCCACGCTCGCCGACGTCATCCTCGCCGAGCCCGGGTCGCGCATCGGCTTCGCCGGTCCCGCGGTGATCGAGCAGACGATCCGACAGGCGCTGCCGAAGGGCTTCCAGACGGCCGAGTCGATGGAGCGGCACGGGATGATCGACGCGGTCGTCGCGCGCAAGGACCTGTGCGAG
>JAJZPX010000114.1 GCA_021811025.1 Actinomycetes bacterium | reverse complement strand
CGCGGGTGCCTCCGAACGGCAGCTTGGTGCCGTCGAAGTCCACGCCGTACAGCTGGTCCTTCAGCATGTTCGCACCGAGGGTGCGGTGCGGCCAGCTGAAACCGCCGTCGATGCACTGGCCGTTGATGCCCGTGACGAGATCGGCCTTCGCCGACGTCTGCAGGTACGAGTTCGGGTAGAACGCGCTCTTGCCCGCCACACCCGTCGTGATCGTCGAGGTGTAGCCGCCGGTGCCGGGGCCGTGACACTGATCGCACGAGCTGGAACCGCTGTGGCAGTTGCGGCAGTGAGGACCGAAGTTGTTCGAATCACCCGGATTCGAGACCATTTGGCGTGCTCAATGCCTTGGCTGCGCGTCGTGGCTCTGCGCCACCACGTACGACCCGGTCGCCAGGTCCGAAGGATTCGGGCGCCAGACGTTCGCGGGCTGGTTGGACAGGCCTGCGGCTCCTGCGTGGCAGTCCGTGCAGAACTCGCTGACGGAGTTCAGGCCCAGCGGGTCGAACTTGTTCGGCGTGGCGCTGTTGTTCCAGGCCGGATTGGCCGAGTGCGAGCGGTCGTCGCCGCCGTAGGCCGTGTCGGCGGGGCCGATCGGGTCGTCCCAGCTGATGGCCATCTTGACCTGGCCGTTGTCCGCGACCGTGCCGGTCGGCACCTCGCTCATGTCGTTCGCCCCGTCGGGGTTCTTGAGCAGCAGGAACCTGCCTCCCGGCCAGATCGGCTTCTTGGCCGGCGTGTTCACGCCGCCCGTCCGCGTCACGACGATGACGTTGCCCTCGTCGGTGGTGACGCCCCAGTACGTGCCGTCCGCGCCGTTGGCCGCCGTCCGGATGTCCACCGGACCCGTCGCGAACACGGTACCCTGCGGGTCCCCGACCTTGAACACGTTCTGGACGGTGAAGCCGCCCATCTTGCGCCCGGGATCTGCGAACGTCGCCAGGACCCTGGCCGAGTTGCCGTGCGGCGTGTGGCAGTCGAAGCAGGCGAACCCGTTGGGATCGCTGAACGCCGGGTTGATGTCGGCGGGGGCGTTGCCCTTGTAGCCCAGGGTGTGCCCCGTGCCGTTCCCGCCGGCAGCCGTGCCGGTCACGTCGACGCCGGTCATGTCATAGGCGTTGTCCATCTGGATGTTGTGCTGCGAGCCGCCACCACCGACGTGGCAGAAATCGCACGCTTCCTCGCGGCTGTTCGCGCGCAGCAGCATGTACTTACCAGTCGCATAGTGCGTCGAATGGCAGTCCTGGCACTTGTT
Source organism: Actinomycetes bacterium (assembly GCA_021811025.1). Lineage (GTDB taxonomy): Bacteria > Actinomycetota > Coriobacteriia > Anaerosomatales > JAJZPX01 > JAJZPX01. The sequence continues at coordinate 5,294 of JAJZPX010000114.1, read as the reverse complement.
CGTGGTGGTCGTATAGCCGCCGTGCGGACCGGAGAACGACGCGATCTGGCCGGCTCCCGTCGCGGTGCGGACGTACAGGCCCGCGTTCCCGGCGTACGTCGAGACGTCCGAGCCGGTCGTGAAGTTCCAGTTGCCGTCGTTGTAGCCCTCGGCGAACGCCGGGGCAGCGGCGAGAGCCACGAGCGCGATCGCGCCGAGCGCGATCGCGACGAGCTTCCGAACCATGGTTCCCTCCCTCTTCGTTGGTGCTTGTCTTCTCACCATGCTTGTCGTCACCCCCTTTCCTGGTGGGGATCGGACCCCTTCCGGAGCCCGTCACTCTCCGCCCGCCCGGTGCGGCGAGCCGGAAAACCCCCAAGCGGGACCGGAGCCCGGTCACGCTTCGTAACCTGTCCACTCGCACGCGCTCTTCGTTATCTGCTTAACGATCGACGGCGCACGCCGTTCCCTGCCATGGATCCTCGGGACTCTACGCCGGAGCCGGCGCCTCCCCTTCGAGCACGTACTCGCTGACGACCTGCTCGTACGGCGCCGCCTTGCCTCCAGCCTCGCGGACCCTCCCGCACTGCGGCTCGTCGGCGCACACGACTACGTGACGCGCGAGCAGGAGCCTGCCGGCTGCGGACCGCCGGGCCGCCTCCGCGATGCGGACGTCCCCCGGGGGCTCTCCATCCGCCGGAGCGCCTGCTCCGACCGGCACGAGGAAGTCGCCGACCCTCACACCGCTCTCGAAACGGTCACGGAACTCGTCGGCCACCTCGGGCAGCACGTGAAGCCTCTTGTAGATGCCGGCCAGGACCCGGAACCGCTCCTCCCGCAGCGAGCGCTCGAGCGCCTCGGACGTGACGAAGGCCTTCTTGCGCCTGAAGAGGGGCAGGAGCGGGACCACGAGCAGGAGGAGTAGCCACTTCGTCCACGGGTTGCGGTTGAAGACGTTGTTCTCCTCCGGCAACAGCAGCCTGACGATCTGGATCCGGTCGTTGTACGTGTCCGACACTGCGAACGTGTCGCCGCCCAGGTACGCGATCCCGGTCGGCAGCCGGAAGAGGCCGTCGTAGTCACCCTCGAGATCGGTCCACGTGTGGAGGACCTTCCCCGACTTCGCGTCCATCGCCGTGATCGTGTGCCGGAAGCCGTCGAGCACGTACAGCCTGCCCTTGGCGTCCCGGGCCATCCCCGCGGGCACGCCGAACTTCGTGTCCGGGTCGTCCTGACGCGCCGGGGGGCGTCCGTAGACCCACTGCACCGTCGCCGTGGTGGTCCCGGACATCTTGACGGCCTGGATCCTGGCGTTGTCGGTGTCCGCGACGTACACCGACCCTCCGTCGCCGGGGACGAGCGCGTGGGCGAAGTCGAACTGCCCCGGCATCCGGCCGCGCGTCCCGACCTGCTTCACGAGCTGCCCCTGGTCGTCGAGCAGGACCAGCGGGCCGTGCGTGCTCACGAGAAGGCCGTCGCCGGAGACCGCCGGGCTGAGGGCGCCGAGGATCGGGGTCTCCCACTCGAACGTCCCCTGGCGGTCGTAGCAGATCAGGCGAAGACGGCCCCGATCGGTCACGTAGACGCGTCCGGAGCGGGAGTCCGCGGCCACGCCCGTGGGCGAGAGGAGCTGCCCGGAGCGGTATCCCCTGGTCCCCCAGGAACGGACGAAGTCGCCTTTGCGGTCGTACGCGATCACCGGGGCGCCGTCACGCAGGGTGACGAAGATGTTCCCCTGCTCGTCCGAGCCTATCCCGACGGGCTTCACCAGGTTGTTCTTGCCGTACTTGTAAATCGTCCTGACGGGGACGAGGCCCGTGGACGCGAGATCGGGCTTCTTGCCCTCGCCGCTCTCGCCTCCGCCGGACAGGTAGAGGTAGAAGCCGGCGAGCCCGAGGAGCATGAGCGCCGCGACTCCGAGGAGGACGACGTTCCTGCGGTTGCTGCGTGGCATCGGCGTCGTCTCCCGTCAGTCGGCGGCCGAGGCCGACGTCTGGGCGGAGTGCGGGCTCGGAGCCGCCGCCGGCGCCTTCACGCCGAGCCCGGCGAGCGCCTTCACCGCGCGCGCGTCGTTCGGCAGGAACTTCAGCGCCCGCTCGTACTCGGCGATCGCCTCGGCCTTGCGGCCGGACTGCCTGAGCATGTCGGCGTGCAGGATGCGCGCGTCGGCGGCCACGGGGTCGCGCGCCAGCCCGGTCGACATCGACTTCAGCGCTCCCTCGCGGTCCTTCAGCTCCCACTCGGCCTGGGCGCGCAGGAAGTACGCGTCGGCCTCGCTGTTGGCGCTCGGGAGGGCGATCTCTTCGTCGGCCAGCTTCGCGGCCTCAGCGAACCGCCCCTCGCGCATCAGGATGCCCGCGTAGATGAGGCGGATGTTGACGGTGGAGCCCGCGTTCTTCAGCGCGTCGGCCGCGTGCCGCAGTGCGTCGTCCTTCTTCCCGAGCTCGTACTCCGTGTCGGCAAGGACGGCGAGCGCCATGGCGTCCTTCGGATTCGCCTGCGACCGCTGCGCCAGCAGCTCGTAGTCGCGCTCCTTCGGGGTCTTCGGCTCGTCGTTGAACAGGCGGTCCGATGCGAGGAGGAAGGCGACGGCTATCACCAGGGCCACCGCCACCGCTGAGAGCAGGAACACGATGCCGGAACGGCCCGCTCCCGACACTCTCCTCACCGCAGGCACTCGCACGGACATGCCCGTTCTCCTCCCTGTCGACCCTCCCCGGCACGCGGACCCCGCCCGGAAAGATGCGCGAGCTTCGTTATCTGCTTCACGTACTTGGCACGACGAGGATATTAGCAGGCCTTAACAATACTCGCAACAGGTTAATACCCGATTCCCGTCTTGCCTGCTCAGAGGGGCCACTTGGCATGGCAGATGGAGCAGAAGCTCTTCGTATGGCAGTTGCAGCCACCCGGCCATTGTTTCTGTGCGAACGAACCGTGCCTGGGGAACCACTCCCTGAAGGCACCGTGGACGTCGCCCGGCTGATGGCAGCCGCAGCCGTCGGAGGCCCGGGCGGTCGGGTGGCATCGCACGCACAGCCCCGGATCCTCGAACGAGCGGCCGGCGTGCTCGGAGAAGAACGCGGCGGGGTGAGGCATCTCGAGGCCGTGGCACGCCACGCAGTCCTTCTGGACCTTCAGCTCGTGGCACCCGCCCTCGCACGTGACGGGAGCCGGCGTGTCGCCTCCCTCCGCCGGGCTGGTCGCCTGATCCGAAGGTCGCGCGGTGTGACAGAGACCGCAGTCCGCCGTCGCGCGCTCGCCGTCGTGGCATGTGAGGCACACCGACATGAGCGGTCGCGGTGCCGTCGTCCCGCGCCGTCTTTCGAGGCCGTCGTGGCCCGCCGACGGATGGCACTTCGTGCACGGCATCCCCGCGTCGATGACGTCTGAATGCCTCATGCGTATCGAGGTGCCGACCGTCTTCCCGCGGATGCCGGCATGGCACGCGACGCATCCTTCGGACCGCGCCTTCACCGGGCTTGCGGAGCTCTCCCCGGAGCTCGCGGCGGCGGCGCCGACGATGCCCTCGGCGAGCCCCAAGAGCCCACGGGGAGCGTGGCACGACCAGCAGGCCACTTTCGCATGGGCGCTCGCGCGCCAGCTCTCGACCGCCTCTCCCATTGCGTGGCAGGCGCCGCAAGCCTGGCCCGCTGGTGGGACGGCCGAGGCCGCCGCCAGGGCTGCCAGCGCGACGATCGCGCCCGCCGCGACCAGCGGAATCGCCCTGAGCGGCCTGCGGCGTCGCACCCTGACCCCGTAGCGCCGCCGGTACCGCATCGCCCTCACGGCGTCGGCGACGACGAAGCCCGTCACGACGAACAGCACGATCGCCAGCGCCGCGATCAGCGCGAGCAGCATCGCCTCCTTCCGGTGCCCGCGCGGGTCCGCGAGTATCCGGGGGAGGTTCGCCTGGAGACGTCCGACGCCCACGAGGACCCGGGCGCTCAGCGATGCGAGGAGATCATCCACCGCTCCTCCTGAAGCCCGTCTTCGGGACGTTCGGATGGGCCGAACGGTAGTGACACTCGTCGCAGGACTCCTGCCCGTGGCATCGGAGGCAGACGCTCGTTCCCGCCCTCTCCGCCTCGAGCCCGTGATTCGGGAGGAACCCCGCCGGGTGAGGCATCCGGAGGCCATGGCACGAGGTGCACCACGACAGCTCGTGGCATGTCTCGCACTTCGCGCCCGGCGCGGCCGCCGCCTTGCCGTGCGTTCGCTGCCAGGAGCCCGGATGCGGCATCTCCACTCCGTGGCAACCCTTGCAGTACGAGGGCCGGTGGCAGCCCGGGCAGCCCGAGAGGTCACCCATCCCGTGCGACTGCGACCACCCCGCTCCGTGCGATGCGCGCCACGGCGTCGCGCCCTCTGAGCGACCGCCTCGGCTCCCGGCCGCTGCAGAGGGGCGCGGGTGGCAAGTCTCGCAGCCGCCGGTCTCGCCGCCGAACGTCTTGTGGCATCCCGTGCAGTCGTCCATCGCCACGGACTCTCGCCAGCGCCCCTCGACGGCGTGACCGACGCCGCCGTGGCACCGCTCGCACGCCTCGGACGCGAAGTCCGCGTGACGGACGCGCACGCCTCTCGACACGACCGTCCGCGACAGCACCCGGGCGTGACACGACAAGCAGCCTGTCGAGTACGCGTCGACGGGCGCACTACCCGTCACGGCAGCCGCCGCCCATCGGCCGTAGCGGATACCGTCCGCCATCATGCCGAGCATTCCGGCCCGCGCGTGGCAGCCTGCACAAGGGACGGCATCGTGCGGCGAGCTGCGATGCGCTGCGGAGTAGGCGTCCATCGCGTGACACGACGCGCAGCCGCGGGACGCGCGCACGGCCCCGCCCGCCGCGAGCGCGAGCGCCAGCAGAGCGAGCGTGAGCGCGAGGAACCCCCACGATATCCGCCGGAGCGCCTCGGACGACGCGAGCCGGCGGGGCCTCGGTGCATGCGCGTCAGCCACCGCCGCCACCGCCTGTCTCTGTCGAGACGGACGCACCCAGCTCGCGCAGCCCCTCCGCCAGTCGCTCCGCGGTCCGCGAGTCGCCGTTGGCGAGCGCCGCCGCCGCCGCCTCCCTCCGCACCGTGAGCCCCAGCGGGTACGCCGCGACCGCGTCCGCGTAGGCTTCCTCGACGCGAGCGGACGGCGAGCCGGGATCGAGGCGCAGCAGGCGCGCCCTCGCGAGCAGCAGGTCGTAGTCGCGGGGCTCGAGCGCCATCCCCGCCTCGATTGCCTCAAGGGCCGCTCGGATCCGCTCCCTGTCGGGACGCGCGTACAGGACCGTGTCGCCGAGCCCCACCCGGCTGACATCCGAGAA
>JAJZPX010000113.1 GCA_021811025.1 Actinomycetes bacterium | reverse complement strand
GCCGGCGGGGGCCCCCGCGAGGACTGCTTGAGCACGGACCCCTGCCGGCTCCCGAGGCGCGCCGGAGCGTGATGAGCGCTAGTGCCCTTCCTCGCGCTCCTTGCGCGCCGCCTCGATAACCTTCTGCGCCTGGTCGCGCGGCACCTCGGCGTAGTCTTCGATCCTGACGGTGTAGCTCCCGGTACCGTGTGAGATCGATCGCAGCGTCTGCGCGTAGTGCACGACCTCGGCGTACGGGGCGGTCGCCCTGATGACCTGCATCGAGTCCGCGCGGTCCATGCCGAGTATCTTGCCGCGCTTGCTCGAGAGGTCGCCCATGACGTCGCCCGCGTACTCGTCCGGCACGATGATCTCCAAGGTCGCGATCGGCTCGAGGAGCACCATGTCCGCCTTCTCCGCGGCCGCGCGGAAGCCGATGCGTGCGGCGGTCTTGAACGCGATCTCGGAGGAGTCGACGGAGTGGTAGGAGCCGTCGTAGACGGCGGCCTTCACGTCCACCATCGGGTACCCCGCTAGAACGCCTTGGGCCATCGTCTCCTGGACGCCCTTGTCGACTGCGGGGATGAACTGCCGCGGGATCTTCCCGCCGACGATCTCGTCCAGGAACTCGTAGCCGCCGCCCGGGTTGGGCTCAAGCCGCAGCCACGCGTCGCCGAACTGGCCGGCGCCGCCCGTCTGCTTCTTGTGGCGCCCCTGCGCCTGCGCGGTCTTGCGGATGGTCTCGCGGTACGGGATGCGCAGGTCGACCGTCTCGGCCTCGACGTTGTACTTGTTCTTGAGCTTCGAGAGGGCCACGTCGATCTGCACGTCCCCGAGGCCGGACAGCACCGTCTGGTGCGTCTCCGGGTCGCGCACGAGCTTCAGCGTGGGCTCCTCCTCGACGATCTTGTTGATCGCCTGGCCGAGCTTGTCCTCGTCGGTCTTCGTCTTCGCCTGGATCGCGACGGGGTACAGCGGCTCGGGCAGCGGCAGCGGCGCGAACGCCACGGCCGGCCCTTCGTAGAGCGTGTCGTTGGTGACGACGTCGGCGAGCTTCGAGACCACGCAGATGTCGCCCGCGCACGCCGAGTCGATGTCGAACGTGTCCTTGCCGCGCATCCCCAGCACGTGCGCTACGCGCTCCTTCTTGCCGGTGCGGTTGTCGGTGGGCTGGCTGTCGGGCTTGAGGCAACCGGACACGACCTTGAGGAAGTTGACGTGCCCAAGGTACGGGTCGGACATCGTCTTGAACGCGAACGCGCTCGTCGAGCCCTTCGGGTCGACCGTGCGCTCGCCTCCGTCGGCCGTCGCGATCGGACCGTGCGCGGTGGGCTTCGGGAAGAAGGCGACTATCTCGTCCATCAGGTCCTCGACGCCCTGAAGCGTCAGCGCCGAACCCACGAATACCGGGATGAAGATGCCCTGCGCGATCGCCTTGTCGAGCAGCGTCTCGAGCTCGGACTGCGTCAGCGTCTCGCCCTCGAGGTACTTCTCCATGAGCGCGTCGTCGGCCTCGGCCACGAGCTCGGCGAGCTTCTCGCGCGCCGCGTCGGCCGCGTCCTTGAGCTCGTCCGGGATGTCCGAGACGTCCTCCTTCGCACCCTCGTGGTGGTACGCCTTCATGCGAATGACGTCGACGACGCCGCGGAAGTCGTGCTCGGCGCCGATCGGGATCTGCACGGCGCCGACGCGATGACCGAACGCGCTGTCGAGCGCTGCCATCGCGGCGTCGAAGTCCGCGTGCTCCTTGTCCATCCTGTTGATGAACACCGCGCGCGCGACGCCCATGTCCCCCGCTATCTTCCACAACCGCGCGGTCTGCACCTGCGGGCCGGCCACCGCGTCCACGACGAACAGCGCCATCTCGGCCGCTTCGAGCCCGGCTATGGCGTCGGAGACGAAATCGGAGTAGCCGGGAGTGTCGATCACGTTGACCTTGACGCCTTTGTGCTCGATCGGCGCGAGGGCGAGGTTGATCGTGATCTTGCGCTTCTGCTCCTCGGGGTCGTAGTCGAGGGTCGAGTGCCCCTCGTCCACGCTCCCGAGCCGCTTGGTGGCGCCGGAGAGGAACAGCATCGCCTCGGCGAGCGAGGTCTTCCCCGACCCGCCGTGGCCGACCAGCACGACGTTGCGGATGTCATCCGTAGAGACCGCTGCCAAGTGCATCTCCTCCTTAGGCTTCTGCATCGCTTCGCGGGCGCGCGCCCGCGAGAGCGGACACCAGCATACCCCTACTTAAGGGCCGAGGGCAGCATGCTAGAATGGGCAGGGCCGTGAGGCAGCCGGAGGAACCGGCGCGCCGGAAGCCGCATCGACGAAAGGACCGCATTGCTCTCTTCTCGCATTCGCCTCGCCTCCGTTTGCGCCGTGCTGGCGCTGTCCGTCACGCTCGTCGCGGCGTGCTCCTCGCAGCCCGTGGCTTCCAAGGAGCCCGGCGCGGCCGCCGCGCCGGAGCCTGTCGAGGCGTCTGCCGCCGCGAAGCCGCAGCCGGCGCCCGGCGAGGAACCGCTGCACGCTTCGCCCGTGAAGGTGACCGGTGACGAGATCGCCGTGGTGAAGACGAACAAGGGCACCATCAGGTTCAGCTTCTACCCGAAGGACGCCCCCAACACGGTGGCCAGCTTCATCGAGCTCGCCGACGAGAAGTTCTACGACGGCACGAAGTGGCATCGCGTGGTGCCGGGCTTCGTCATCCAGGGCGGCGACCCGCTGAGCAGGACGGACGACCCGGCGGTCGGGAGCGGCGGCCCCGGCTGGCACCTGAAGGCCGAGTTCAACAGCCGGCAGCACCTGCTCGGGACGGTCGCGATGGCGCGGGCGCAGGACCCGGACTCCGCCGGGAGCCAGTTCTACATCTGCCTCGCGCCGCAGCCCTCGCTCGACGGCCAGTACACGGTGTTCGGGCAAGTGACGTCCGGCATGGACGTGGTGCAGGAGATCCGGCAGGGCGATGCGATCGAGTCGATTCGCATCGAGCACGGCAAGTAGGGCGGACCGTTGGACCACGCACGTTACGAGGAGGCGCAGCGCGCGTACGAGGCGCGCGAGTGGCGGGCGGCGGCCGAGGCGTTCCTCTCGGCCGCGGGCGGCCCCGGCGGCCCGGGCAACGGCGAGTGCTACCACCTGGCGGGCAACGCGCTGATGAAGCTGCGCAAGTACCAGCACGCGGTCACCGTCTACCAGCACGCCCTGCGCGACCCCGACTACCCGAGGACGACGATCGTGCTCGCCAATCTCGCCACCGCGCAGGCGGCTCTGGGCGAGTACGCGGACGCGGTGGCGACGTACGGGGCCGCGCTCGCGGACGAGGGGTATGCGAAGCGCTACAGGCTGCTGCAGGGCCGGGCGGGCGCGCTGCACTCGATGGGACGCTACGCCGAGGCGGCCGGGGACTACCATGCGGGAGGCTCCGATCCCGCGAATCCCGACCCCGGTCGCGCGCTCAACAACCTCGGCCTGTCGTTGACGGCGGCCGGGCGGCCGGCCGAGGCGATCGACGCGTTCAAGGCGGCCATCGCGTGCGCGACGTACGACGGCAAGGGCAAGGCCCTCGCCAACCTTGGGCTCGCGTACGCCTCGCTTGGGCGCCACTCCGAGGCCGTCGCCGCGTTCGAGGCGTCGACGGAGGGCTTCGGGCACGCGCTCTCCGAGCCGGCACGAGAGGCGTTCGAGGCCGCGACCGCCGCGGCCGGTGCCGGGCAGGCGCGCGAGACGGTCGAAGGCCGGCGGACGGGCGAGATGCCAGTGGCGGCGATGTCGACGTCCGCCGACGCCGAGGAGGCCGTCGAGATACCCGTGATCGCCGACCAGGAGGCCGTCTCGGAGTTCTTCAACCGCACGGACGAGGAGATGAGGAGCCTCGACCGCGAGATGCGGCGCAAGGAGCGGGCCGAGCGGCGGTCGGCCGCCGACCCTTGGGCCCGCGCCGCGGCGGTGGCGCTGCTCGTCGTCATGATCGTGGGCGGTTCGGCCGCGTTCTTCTTCGCGGGCTACGGCTATCCGACGCAGCGGCAGACCGTGGCCGGGATGCTGGATTCGTACAAGGCGGGTCGTTCGGTCGCCGACTTCTGGGTTGCCGCTCCCGCGGCCGACGTGACCAAGGAGATGGCGACGATTCCGCCGAAGTTCTCCGAAGCGTCGATCGACCGCGTGGACCGCTCGGCCTTCGGCTCGAAGGTGGAGATCACGGTCAAGCTCGAGAAAGGCGCTCCGCTGCGCTACCGCGTGTCGCTCTCGCGCGAAGGCGTGGGCTGGAAGATCGTGGGGATCGACAACGACTGGGGCACCGGCAGCTCGTAGCGCGTCGCCGCTCGGTTGCTGTATGGTTGGGCGCCGACACCGCGAGGAAGGATGCAAGGCCGATGGAGCGAACGTTCGTCATGATCAAGCCCGACGCTGTGGCGAGAGGCCTCGTCGGCCGCATCGTGGCTCGTCTCGAGGAGGTCGGGCTCGTCATCGAGCGCATGGAGCTGGGGACGCTCGCGCGTGAGACGGCCGAGGCGAATTACGCCGAGCATCAGGGCAAGCCGTTCTACGAAGGGCTGATCGCCTACGTGACCTCCGGTCCCGTCGTTCGCATGGTCGTCTCCGGGCCTGGAGCCGTCGCGATCGCTCGCAAGCTCATCGGCGCGACGAACCCTGCCGACGCCGCGCCCGGGACGATTCGCGGCGACTTCGGCCTGACGCTCGACGCGAACGTGATCCACGGGTCGGACTCGGCCGCCTCGGCCGACCGGGAGATATCTATCTTCTTCGGCTAGCCTCCAAGCTCGCGGAGTCGTCGGGACTTTTCGCCGGGGCTGCCGCTGAGTCTCGTGTCCGCCGCAGCCGTTCGCTGGCTCGGTGCGCAAGACCCGGTTACGGTCTCGGTAAGAGCCGTGCGGGACCCTCCCTCCGGAGAGGGGGTCGCATGGCACCGCGCACGGCGTCGAACGGTTCGGCACAGGATCTCGTCCTGTCCGGTCGCGCGGACGCCGTGACGGACGCCTCGCTGGTCGCTCTGCTCGTCGGGGAGGAACGGGCGACGGCCGTGCTGGCGGAGCACCCGATCCCGGACGCGCTGTGGCGCGCGTCGGCGGAGGACCTCACGCGTCTGCGCGGCGTCGGTCCCGCGGCTGCGTGCCGCCTGCTCGCGTCGCTCGAGCTGGCGCGGCGAGCGGCGGTCTGGAGCACGGGCGAGCGGCCGGTCGTCTCGACGCCGGAGGACGTCGTGCGGGTGTGCGGCGTGCAGCTGCGCGGGCTGGACCGCGAGCACTTCTGGGCGCTCGTGCTGAACACCAAGAACCAGCTGCTGCGCGTGGTCGAGGTGTCGGTGGGGAGCCTGAACGCGTCGATCGTTCACCCTCGAGAGCTGTTCAAGGAGGCCGTGCGCGTGTCGGCCGCCTCGGTCGTGGTCGTGCACAACCATCCGTCGGGGGACCCGACGCCCTCGGGCGCGGACATCCAGCTCACGCGCCGTCTCGTCCGAGCGGGGGACGTGCTCGGCATCGACGTGCTCGACCACGTCGTGATAGGGGACGGCGGCGCGCACGCGTCGTTGCGCGAGCTCGGGTTGATGTGAGTCGACGGGCCGCGGCGGCCCCGCGAGAGCCGCCGGCGGATCGAGCTGCTCGCGCAGCGAGCCTGCAGAGCCTGCAGAGCCCGCCTGAGAGCCCGCCTGAATCCGCGGAGCATGGCGGCCTCGGTCCGCTATGGCTATACTTGTGCGGGCTTTCGCGCGCTCGTGCTTCGTGTTGCGCGCCACTCGGCCTGCACGTCCCGCGGCGTTTCGCCGCACCGAAAGGAGAGCGTCTTGTCGCTCGTCGATATGTTCTTCAACTCCTGGGGCGGCGACATGGCGGTCGATCTGGGGACCGCCAACACGCTCGTTTCGGTGCGGGGCAGGGGCATCGTGCTCATCGAGCCGTCCGTCGTGGCGGTCGAGAAGGACACGAAGCGCGTGCTGGCGGTCGGCATCGAGGCCAAGCGCATGCTCGGGCGGACGCCCGGCAGCATCGTGGCCATCCGCCCGCTGAAGGACGGCGTGATCGCGGACTTCGAGGTCACGGAGTCGATGCTGCGCTACTTCATCAACAAGACGCGCATCAAGCGCTTCCCCTGGCAGCCGAAGCCGCGAGTCGTCGTGTGCGTGCCATCAGGCGTCACCGAGGTGGAGAAGCGGGCGGTGTTCGAGGCGACGATGCAGGCGGGAGCGAGAGCAGCCTACCTCATCGAGGAGCCCATGGCTGCCGCCATCGGCGCGGGCCTGCCGATCCAGGAGCCGACCGGCAACATGGTCGTCGACATCGGCGGCGGCACCACGGAGGTGGCGGTCATCTCGCTCGGCGGGATCGTGGTCGCGCAGTCGATCAGGATCGGCGGCGACGAGTTCGACGAGGCGGTCGTCGCGCACATCAAGAGGGAGTACAACGTGCTCATCGGCGAGCGCACGGCCGAGGAGATCAAGTTCGAGATAGGCTCGGCGCACCCGCTGCCCGAGGAGCTCGACGTGGAGGTGCGCGGGCGCGACCTGATGACGGGATTGCCGCGCACGCTGCAGATCAGCTCCGAGGAGATCCGGGGTGCGGTCGAGGAGCCGACGCAGGCGATCGTCACGGCGGTGAAAGGCTGTCTCGAGCAGACTCCTCCCGAGCTCGCGAGCGACATCA
>JAJZPX010000112.1 GCA_021811025.1 Actinomycetes bacterium | reverse complement strand
CTCGCGGTCGACGCGTACGCGGTCTCCGGCCACAAGGGCCTCCTCGGCCCGCAGGGCATCGGGGCGCTGTACCTCGCGCCCTCGGCCGAGGTTTCCGAGCTGCTGCAGGGCGGCACCGGCGGCGGCTCGTCCGAGCTGCCGACGCAGCCCGAGACGCGTCCCGACCGCTACGAGGCCGGCACGCCCAACACGCCCGGCATCGCCGGCCTCGGCGCCGCGGCGCGCTTCCTCGCCGAGGACGGCCGAGCCGAGCGCCAGCGCGCCGAGGAGGCCGCGCTTGCCCGCAAGCTCGCCGAAGGGCTCGTCGAGCTCCCCGGCATCCGCCTGCTCGGGCCCGCGCCGGACGCGCCGCGCGTGCCCGTCGTCAGCGTCGTGCACGACCGCATCCCGCCCGACCGCATCGCCTTCGCGCTCGACAAGCGCTGGGGGATCGCGGTCCGCGCGGGCCTCCACTGCGCGCCCTGGGCTCACCGCGCTCTCGGGACGATCGAGACGGGGGCGGTGCGCTTCGGCGTCGGGTTCGGCAACACCGCCGGCGACATCGAGGCGGCGATCGCGGCGATGAGCGAGATCGTGAGGGAGGGAGCGTGAGCCGCGAAGAGCGCGAGTTCGCCGTGTTCGGCTTCGCCTCCACGCACGATGCGCTGGCCGCGGAGGCGCTCCTGAAGGACGCCGGCCTCGCCGTCGTGCCCGTCCCCGCCCCGCACGAGCTCGGCGCCCTGTGCGGCATCGCGCTTCGCCTTCCGCCTTCCGATGCCGGACGAGCCCGGGACGTGCTGGTATCTGCTTCCATCCAGCCCACCGGCGAGGTGGCGATGAGCGATGTCTAGCGGTCGCGGTCTCGTTGACACTCCTCCTGGCCGCCCCTATCCTCTAGGTGTCTGCTTCGCGCAGGTCCGTCGGAGCGCGTCCGGCAACGCTCTTCGGAAGTCTCCTTCGTCGAAGAAATGCCGAGCGCAGGCTGCAAAGGTAGGGTGCGATCGGCATGTCTGATCGGGAAGTCCGGCACGGTGAGCCCGCCGCGTCCTCGCGGAGCATCGCCGTCTTCTCGCACAGGGGGTGTCTACGCTGATTCTCACGCAGGTCAACGTATGGCTCGACGTCGTGTTCTTCACGCTGTACCCGATCGTGCTGGTGGCGCTCGGCGTCCACTTCCTCGGCAACGTGCTGACGGGACGCGCGTACCGGCGCTTCGTCAAGTGGCAGTGGCCGGAGCACGACCACGCTCCGATCAAGGCGCTGCCGAAGTTCCTGCACTTCCAGCACCTCGTGTGCATCGGGCTGCTCGTCCTGTCGGGCCTCTACATCCGCTTCCCGTTCTTCACGGGTGGCCGGCCGTTCATGCGCGGCGTGCACTACTTCGCGATGACGGTCGTGATGGTCAACCTGATCTGGCGGCTGTGGTTCGCGTACGGCTCCCGGGTGCGCGACTACCGCGAGTTCGTCGTCAATCGCCGCGACATCACCACGATGCCGCAGGTGCTCATGTACTACGTCTTCATCAAGCCGAGCAAGCCGCACCTCGGCAAGTACAACGTCATGCAGAAGAGCACCTACATCCTGTTCGTGCCGATGCTCATAGTGCAGGCGCTCACCGGGCTCGCGCTTCTCGAGTTCTGGAAGCTGCCGGTGATAAACATGACGATGAGCGACCTCATCGTCGGGTGGTGGCTCGGCCCGCTGATCGGGAGCACCTCGCTCGCGGTCGCGTACGCCCGAATCGTGCACTACGTCATCAACTGGCTGTTCATACTCCTCGTCACGATCCACGTGTACTTGTCTGTGTCCGAGGACTTCGCCGCGTTCCTCGACTTCTTCGGGCTCGGGTTCCTTGACAAGCGTCACGCTCAAGGCAAGGCTGGTCCTGCAGCCTCGCCGGGGCACACACCGATTCCGGCCCCCAACGCCCTCGCTGACGACGTGCACGGCGCGACGGGGTCGGACCTGCTCTAAACCGGAAAGAGGTTTCTGGATGTACCGGCGCCTGCCGCTCGTCGTGACGGGGGGATTGCTTCTGACCCTCCTCACGGCTGGTTCGGCCGCGGCCGCGCAGCCGGGCATGGCGAAACCCGCGCCGTCGACGAGCCAGATGCTCTCGCAGCCGGCGACCGCCGACAGGACCGCCACCGGGTCGGCAGCGCCGGCGAAGTCGCTCGCGCCCGCGGGCACCGCGCCGTACGCGCTCGACTTCACCATGCCCACCCTCGGGAAGTCCGGGTGCATGGTGTGCCACGGGGACCCGAACCTCATCCGCATCAAGGGCGACGAGTACGTGAGCTACTACGTGTCCGAGGCGGTGCTCAACGCCTCGGCTCACGGTCCGAGCAAGAAGACGCCCAGCGGCGTGCTCTGCACGGGATGCCACCTCGACTTCGCGTCCACCGGCAAGCACAGCGACGCGGACTGGAAGCGGACCGCGCGGATGGCGTGCCGGGCGTGCCACACCCTGGAGGACGACGCGTACGGGAAGGGAGCCCACGCCGTCAACAACCGGCCCGGGCAGACGGATCCGAACGCGGACAAGAAGCCGCTGTGCGGCGACTGCCACGGCGCCCACGACATCGCGCGGCTCGACGCGAACGGCCTGGCGGCCCTCCACCGCAACGGCTGGCAGGTGTGCGGCCGGTGCCACCAGAAGGAGTGGCAGAGCTACGCGGACTACTACCACGGCGCCGCGTACAAGAAGGGCGCGCCGGACGCTCCCGCGTGCTGGGACTGCCACGGCGCTCACGAGATCCTGCCTTCGTCCGACCGCCGTTCCCCGACGAACGGGACGAATCTGGCGGCCACTTGCGGCGGGGAGACGGCCGGCAAGAAGTGCCACACGAACGTGAACGACGAGTTCCTGAGCTATGCCGGCCTCATCCATCGCAGGGCGGCGATGCTGCGGGAGAACTGGCTCTACAGCTTCATCAGGAACGCACAGACGGGAATTTCGGACGCGCTGTCGAATATTGCCGATGCGGTCCGGTCGTGGTTCGGCTAGAGGGAACCGGGAAGGCCCGGAAGGGAAGGGGTTAGGGACATGACATCGAGAAGGGGAGCGCTGTCGGCGAAGCTGCAGCACCTGGCGCTTGCTGGCGCCGTGCTCGCAGTCGCTCTCGCCTGGGTTGCCCCGGCGTACGGCGCGACGATCGACATCGGGGGGACTGCCGTCGAGGCGAAGTGCAACCCGTGTCATGCGAACGTGGCGGCGCTGGACGAGGCCCGGGCCAAGAGGGGCGCCGAGATCAAGTTCAGCCACGCCTATCACATGACGTACGAGTGCTCCGCGTGTCACACCTCGTTCCCGCACCGCCCGGAGGGGACGGCCGTCCCGAAGATGTCGAACTGCTGGGCGTGCCACAACATGCGCCACGGCCCCCAGGGCAAGCTCGCCAAGGGCGAGTGCGAGGTCTGCCACAACACTCCGGTCGCCCAGCTGCGCCCGACCGCGAACGCTCTCTCGGCGCCGAACCACACGCCCGACTGGGCGGGGAAGGCACACGTGGCGCCGGCCGAGAAGAACCTGCGGACGCAGTGCATGATGTGCCACGACGGCGCGTTCTGCGACAAGTGTCACCAGGAGCGCGGAATAAGCTGGAAGCCGAAGGACCCGTACACCTTCGACCCGCAGCAGAACTGCATGGTGTGCCACGGCCAGCAGAACCTGCAGAAGCTCGGCGCGGGCGGCCTGCTGCAGTCGTTCCAGGTGCTCGGCGTCCAGGACTCCGCCCACACCCGTTTCTCGTGCACGAGCTGCCACGTCGACTTCCGCTGGACCGCCGCCGCCTTCACGTACTCGGACGGGACTCCGGAGACGAAGCTGTGGCAGGTGAACGCGGGCCTGGGGTGCCGTGACTGCCACGAGGGCAAGGTGGCCGCGTACGCCAAGCAGGTCGCGCCGTACGGCAAGGACGTCGCCGAGTACGACGGCTCCATCCACCGCCAGCTGATCGCCGCGGCGGTCAACGGCGGCGACCCGAAGGGATTCGAGGCGGCGACGTGCGCGAGCTGCCACGGCGGCCACGAGATCCAGCGCCTAGACACCGCCGCCGCGAAGACCGCGTTCCACGTGAAGGCGCAGCAGGTATGCGGCGGCGAGGCGTGCCACGCCAAGCAGTACGCGAGCTACAACGACTACTACCACGGCGCGGCGTACAAGAAGGGCGCCCCCGACGCCCCGGCGTGCTGGGACTGCCACGCCAAGCACCTGATCCTGCCGTCCGCGCAGAAGGCCTCGATGGTGAGCGCGGAGAACCTGTCGAAGACCTGCGGCTCGTGCCATCCCGGGTCGAAGGAATCGTTCTCGGCGGGCGCGAAGGAGCTCATCCACCAGAAGACGCAGATCGAGCAGGCGAACTGGCTGCAGCAGACGGTGAACAAGATCAAGTCGTTCTTCTCGTTCCTCTAACGGTCGAGAAGGCGAGACCGGGAGGCAAGAAGGCGGCCTTGAGTTGGCCGCCTTCTTGCTCTTCCTCCTGCTAACGGGTCCGCCGCAGCCGGCGTCTTCGTTGACAGCGCCGCTCCCGCCCACCTATCCTCTCAGTGTTTCGCGCCGCTGAAGGCGGGAGCAGGCAAGTAAGCGAGGTGCATCGCGTTGGCGGATCGAACCGGCTCCGTCTCACGCATGAAGCGCCGGGCACGACCTCTCCCGTCCGGGCCGTCCGGACAGCCGAGTCATCCTGCCGCGACCCTCTCCCGAGATTCCTTCACGAGCCGGGTCCGGCCACGCTCCGAGTACTGATTGGAGAGACGGCTTTGGGAATCCGAAGAGGTTCCCTTCTGCTGGCGGTGGCCCTCGTGATGGCCGCCGCGTACCTGCTGTACGAGCCGCCCCTCCCCGGCAACAGCCAGACCAGCGGCCCCGTCAACCTCACCGCCGACGTCTCGTCCGCCCAATGCGCGCCCTGCCACCTGCGTATCGCCCAGGCCATGAAGCCCGGGCTCATCTTCGATCACGGCATGCACCTCATGATCGCCTGCTCCGCGTGCCACTACTCGATGCCGCACCAGAACGGCAAGACGTACTCTCCTCCGATGGAGGCGTGCTTCAACTGCCACGGCATCCAGCACGGCCCGCAGGGCGAGCTGGCGAAGCGGGAGTGCTCCGCCTGCCACACTCGCTCCTTCAACCTCAGGCCCGCCTCGCACAAGAAGGGCTGGGCCGGGCGTCCCCACGCCGACTCCGCCCGGGCGACGGGCGTGAACGGCTGCATGATGTGCCACACCGCGGCGAAGGACTGCGACACCTGCCACGCGAAGCAGAACGTGAAGGTGGACGGCAAGCCGATCCCGCCGATGCCGAAGGCGTACATCCCGATCACGCCGATCAAGGTCAGCAAGCCGTCCGTGAAGATCTACCCGGACGGGCCCACGACGATGGGGCAGTGCATCTACTGCCACCCGGACATCGACGCGTTCAACAAGGGGGCCGTCATCTTCGCCCACGCCGAGCACCTGCGTCGCGACTACAAGTGCACCGTCTGCCATCCGACGTTCCCGCACGGCGCGGAGACGGTCCAGCGGCCGTCGATGGAGACGTGCTACCAGTGCCACGGCCTCGTGCACGCCGCCAGCGGGCTCGTCGCCACCGACCAGTGCGCGAAGTGCCACCCCAAGGGGTTCGACCTCAAGCCCTCGAACCACACGGCGGCGTTCATCGCGGGAGGCCACAAGACGCGCGCGAGCGAGGACGTCGCCTACTGCTCGATGTGCCACAAGCCGGACTTCTGCATCCAATGCCATCAGGGCAGGAAGCGACTGGCGAGCGGGAAGCTCAGCCAGCGGGTCCTGCCGGCCGACCACAAGAGGGCGGACTGGAGGAGCAAGCACGGTCAGCTGTTCCTCCAGCAGAAGGGCGCCTGCGGGGCGTGCCACGACTCGAACTCGTGTACCACCTGCCACTACACCCCCATGCCCCATCCGGCCGACTGGCAGGAGCAGCACGGCAAGGTGGCCAAGGCCATCAATGAGAAGGCGCGGGACTGCAACGTGTGCCACACGAACCGCGA
Source organism: Actinomycetes bacterium (assembly GCA_021811025.1). Classification (GTDB taxonomy): domain Bacteria; phylum Actinomycetota; class Coriobacteriia; order Anaerosomatales; family JAJZPX01; genus JAJZPX01. The sequence goes on along the minus strand of JAJZPX010000112.1, from coordinate 663 downwards.
AGCCTGCCAGCAGTGCCACCACGACACGGTGAAGCGCGCCGAGCTCAAGCCGGAGAACTGCGTCGGCTGCCATCCCGAGATGAAGCAGCAGCCCTACACGTCGATCCCGAACAAGGGCTTCGCGGAGCACGCCGTGCACTTCGTCGTCAAGAAGAAGAAGGGCGAGTACTATACGTGCGATGATTGCCACGTAGGATTCGGCACCGGGGGATCCACGAGCCGGTCTCAGGCGCAGCTCGAGCAATCGGGGCACGACGTTCGCTTGTGCTACGGCTGCCACGGGGCCCTCGACTACCAGAACAGGCTGATCGCCCCCTACACCGGCGCCCAGCTGTGCATACAGTGCCACAAGAGCTTGAACATCTAGCGCAGGCCAAACCGGGCGCAGCTCGGCGATCGATCCTTCGGAGTGAGAAGACCTTGAACATCAGACGACGCACCTGGCTCGACTACGCCATCTGGACGGTCGGGGGGATCCTCATCGTCCTGCTCCTCTACCTCGCCTACTCGGTCTGGGCCGAGAAGGTCTACAAGCAGACCACCTCTCCGGCCGGCCGTGCGGTCGCCAACCTCGAGAAGATCTGCCGCCAGCGACCGCGTGACGCGGGCGTGCGCGTCGCGCTCGCGCAGGCCTACGTGGCCGCCGACCGCGAGGGGGACGCG
>JAJZPX010000111.1 GCA_021811025.1 Actinomycetes bacterium | reverse complement strand
TCGCCGATCCCGGCCTTCGCCTGCTCGAGCGCCGCCTCGACCCCCTCCACCGTGAGCCTCGCTCCCGAGGCGACGACCTGGCCGCCGAGGAGCACGTCGCCGCCCTCGATCTCGATGACGTCGCCGTCGCGCACGCGCTCGAAGACCTCCGCGCCCACTGCGTCGATCACCTGCACTCCTCCTCGCGCGAGCAGCAGCGGGCCGACGTTGGGGTAGACGCCCGAGATGGACTCGGCCGCGTTCACTACCACCTCGACGCCGGTCTCCAGCAGCATCTCCGCGCTCACGCGATCCATGTCGGCGTGGTCGAGGATGGCGATGTCGCCTGAGCCCAGGCGCCTGACGATGTTCTTCGTCCGCTTGTCGAGCCTTGCCGTGCCCCGGTGGCGCATCAGCTCGCCTCGTTCAGCTTGTAGCCGACGTCGTTGATCTGCACGTGCGTGTGATCGGCCGGCACGGGAAGGTACCGGTTGACCTGGTTGTCGATGCCGGTGAGGTGGCGAACCGTGGCTATCGGCGTCACCCCGCCCTCCACGCGGTCCCCGGACTTAATCGTGACGTCCTTGAGGTGGATCATCACGACGCGCACCGGGCTGGCCCCGTCCGCCTTGATCTCTATCTGATAGTCGGTGCCGTAGCCGGAGAGCTGATACGTCTTGACCAGCGTGACGACTCCGGTGACGGGCGAGAGAATGAGCGATCCCGGCTTGACCGCGCAGTCCGCCGCAGTGTACTCGGACGAGCCGCGCCCGCGCGACGCCATGAGGAACGCCTTCAGCGACGGGTCGAAACGCAGGGCCTGCTTCGTCGCCTCGTACTTGTCCTTCGGGTGCGGCTTGCCTGCGGGGAGCATGTCCGTCGCCTTGACGTTCCACGCCTGATGGAAGCCGACGGCCACCATCTCCGCCGGCACCGCCGGGAAGTGGAGCTCGACCCCGTAGTGCGCCATCTTCGCGAACACGCCCGTGGGCTGGTCCTTCGCCTGGGCCTTCGCTCCCGCGCTCCCCTCGGACGCCTGCACCGTCTTCGCCTGAGCCGACGCCGTCCCGCCAGAAGCCCCGTCCGCCGACGAGACGCGAGGCCGGGCGAACGCATGGATCACCATCGCGAGCGCCACGACGACGACAAGAACCCCAGAGACGAGCAGCCAGCCGTCGATCAGGCCGCGCCCGCCGCGCCCGCGTCCGCGCGAGGCCGGCCTTCGCTCCGCCGCGCAGTTCTCCCCGACGGGGGTCGGCAGCCGCGAGCCGCGCCGGACGGCGCTATGGCGGCCCCTCACGATGCTTCCCTCACCGTCGTCATCAGCTCCCGCGCATGCGCGAGCCCCGCCTCGCTCGCGCTGCCCGCGAGCATCCGCGCGATCTCTGCCACGCGTTCTTCGGACTCGACCGATCGGACTCGAGTGACGGTGCGCCCGTCGCTCTCCTCCTTGGATACCACCCGGTGCCGGTCCGCGAACGCCGCCACCTGGGCGAGGTGAGTCACGACGAGCACCTGGTGACGCCGCGCGACCTGCGCGAGCCGCCGTCCTACGGCCAGGGCGGTCGCGCCGCCGATCCCCGCGTCGATCTCGTCGAACACGAGGACGGGAACGTCGTCCGCGGCGCCGAGCACGCCTTTCAGCGCGAGCATCACGCGCGAGACCTCCCCGCCCGATGCGATGCGGGCGAGCGGGCGAGGCTCCTCGGCCGAAGCGGCGAAGAGGAACTCGACGCGCTGCGGCCCGCCGTCGGTCCACTGCTCGAACGGCAGGTCGGTCAGCGAGACCGCGAACCGTGCTTTCGGCATGGCGAGGTCCGCGGCGGCGCCGGCAAGGCCCCGCTCGAGCTCGGGGGCGGCTGCGGTCCGAACCTGCGAGAGAGCGGCGGCGGACTCGCGAAGCGCGCTCTCGGCCTCTTCCACCCGAGCCTCGGCCGCCACGAGCCCCGCCTCTCCGGACGCGAGCGACTCGAGCTCGGCCTCCGCGCGCTCGCGCGCCGCGATCGCGTCGTCCAGAGTCGGTCCGTAGCTCTTCTTCAGCGAGGCGAGAGCGGCCGCCCTCGCCTCTGCGTCGTTCAGTGCGGCGGCGTCGTACTCCACGGCCTCGCCGCGATCGCGCAAGCGAACTCCAACCTCGTCGGCCTCCCCGCTCACGGCCTCGAGCCGGGCAGCGAGAGCGTCGAGCGAGGGGTCGAAGCCCTTCACCCCCGCCAGCGCCGAGAGCGCTTCCGCGATGCGGTCGCACGCCGCGTCCTCGCCCTTCAGCGCCGCGAACGCGCGCGCCGCGGCCTCCGCGAGACGCTCTCCGTGGCGCAGGCGCGGGAGCCGCTCCTCGAGCTCGGCATCCTCGCCCGAGCGCGGCCCCACCCGCGCGATCTCGTCGACCGTGAGGCGCAGCGCCTGGGCGCGCAGATCGCGGTCCTCCAGCGCCCCGGCGAGCGCGTCTCGCGCCTGGACGGCCTCGTGGCAGGCCTCTCGCGCCGCGCGGTACGCGGTCAGCGCCGTCGCGGCTTGCCGAGAGGCGAAACGGTCGAGGTACCCGGAGTGGTTGGCCACCGAGAGCAGCGCCTGGTGGTCGTGCTGGCCGTGCAGGTCGACGAGCGGCCCGAGCGCCTCCGCGAGGTCGCCGACGGAGGCGATCTCCCCGTCCAGGTAGCAGCGCGACCGGCCCTCGGACGTCACCCGCCTGCGCACGAGCCGCTCCCGGCCCCCGTTCGAGAACCGGCCCTCCACGAGCGCCTCCGCCGCCCCCGCCCGGACCATCGCGGAGTCCGCCCGGTCCCCCAGCAGCAGCTTCAGCGCCTCCACCAGCACCGTCTTGCCGGCCCCGGTCTCGCCGGTCAGCACCGTGAGCCCCGGGCCCAGCTCGAGCCACACCTCGTCGATGAGCGCCAGGTCCCGGACGTGGAGTTCCTCGAGCATCAGCGCTTCGCTCCGGGAAGCACTATGAGCCTCCGAGGAACTTGCGGCGAACGACGTCGAAGAAATGCCGGCCGTGCGGGCGCAGGAGGCAGACCTCCCGCGTGCCTCGCCTGATCTCGGCGCGCACGAACCCCCCGCAGGGCACCGCCACCCCGTCGACCGTGGCGCACGCGTCCATGCGCTGAGGGTTGGGGCACGTGACTTCGACCACGTCGTCGGGCCCGATCACGAACGGCCGTTGCGCGAGCGTGTGCGCCCCGACGGGCACGAGGAGCGTCCCGCAGACCGAGGGGGCGACGACGGGCCCGCCGACCGAGAGCGCGTAAGCGGTGGAGCCGCTGGGGGTGGCCACGATCACCCCGTCGCACACGAAGCGCAGCAGCTCCTCGCCGTTGACGGCGACGGCGAGCTCGACCGCGCGCGCCCCCGCGCCACGCCCGATGAAGACCTCGTTGAGCGCGCGGCCGGAGCTGGTCTGTGAGAGCGTCTCGACCGTGACGTCGAGCATCGCGAGCCGGTCGGCGTTGACCTCGCCGGCGATCGCGGCGGCCACCGTTTCCGTCATTTCCGAGGCGTCGGCCCCGGTCAGGAACCCGAGCCGCCCGAGGTTGACCCCGAGCACCGGCACGTCCGCCCCGTCGATCGAGTGCACCGCGCGCAGGATCGTGCCGTCCCCGCCGAGTGTGACGACGAGATCCGCTGGAGCGGCACCCGCCAGCCCGGGAGCGCCGACCGGCTCGACGTCGGAAGCCAGCAGCCCGGGCTCGTGCCCGCCCGCCTCGAGCCAAGCGATCAGCTCGCGAGCCGCCGCGACGGCATCCGCGTTCTGCGTGTTGGGGACGACTAGGACTCGCACGCGGCGCTATCCCTTCACCAGTGCCTCGTGGGCGGCGCGAACGACCTCCTCGGGCGTGACGGACGTCTCCGCGCCCCCGCGCGCCAGCCTGATCCAGAACTCTATGTTACCTTCCGGCCCGGTGACGGGCGAGAACGTCAGGCCTCGGACGGCGTAGCCGAGCCCGTGCGCGGCCGCGATCACCGAGCACAGCACGTCCACGTGCACCGCCGGGTCACGCACCACGCCCTTCTTACCGACACGCCCTTTCCCGGCTTCGAACTGAGGCTTTACCAGAGCTATCACTTCGCCCTGCGCGGACAGGAGCCTTCCCGTCGGGGGAAGCACCTTCGCCAGCCCGATGAAGCTAACGTCGACCACGGCGAGATCGAACTCCCCGCCCACTACCGTCGGATCCGCCTCGCGTACGTTCGTCCTCTCGAACACGTGCACCCGCGGGTCGTTGCGCAGCGGCCACGCGAGCTGCCCGTACCCGACGTCGATCGCCGTCACCTCGGACGCCCCGCGCTGCAGCAGCACATCGGTGAAGCCTCCGGTAGACGCGCCCACGTCGACGCACCTCAGGCCGGACACGTCGACGCCGAACGAGTCGAGCGCCCCGGCAAGCTTCACCCCGCCGCGAGACACGTACGCGGGCCCCGCCAGTATCTCGACCGGCCCGGGGGGCAGCGGGACGCCCGGCTTCGTCAGGGGCACTCCCCCGACGCGGACCTCCCCGGCGAGTATCGCCGCCTTCGCCTTCTCGCGTGACTCGAAGTGGCCGGCCTCACTGAGAGCGACGTCGGCCCTGCGGCGCGCCATGTGAGGCGTCCTTCCCGCTCAGGTCGTTGAGTCGTCCGAGGACCGCGTCGCGCACGCCCGCAGGCGTGAGCCCGACCTCCTCGAGCAGCTTCTCCGTCGCTCCGAAGGTGACGAAGCAGTCGGGCACCGAAAGGCGCAGGACGGGCGGATCGAGCGCCAGATCCGAAAGCGACTCCATGACCGCGGCCCCGAGGCCGCCGAGGCCCGTGTTCTCCTCGATAGTGACCACGAGCCGATGCCCCGCTGCCCAGGAGACCATCTCCAGGTCCAGCGGCTTCACCCAGCGCACGTTCACCACGCTCGCCGAGACGCCGGCCGCCGCCAGCTCGTCCGCCGCGCGCTCCGCCACGCCGACCATGCGGCCCTCGGCCAGCAGCGCGACTTCGCTCCCCTCCCGGCGCACCTGCGCGCGTCCCGCGTCGAGCACCGACGCGACCGCCGGAAGCACGCACGTCCCGCTCTTGCCGCGCGGATACCGTATCGCCACCGGGCCGTCCGCGTGGAGCGCGGTGTGGAGCATGTCCACGAGCTCCTCGCCGTCCGCGGCGGACATCACCATCAGGTTCGGGACGCTGCGCAGGTAAGTGAGGTCGAAGACGCCGTGATGCGTGGGGCCGTCCTCCCCGACGAGCCCCGCCCGGTCGAGGCAGAAGACCACGTGGAGGTTCTGGAGCGCGACGTCCTCGATGAGCTGGTCGTACGCACGCTGCAGGAACGTCGAGTAGATCGCCACCACCGGGAGCCGCCTCCCGCACGCGAGCCCGGCCGCGAGGCCGACGGCGTGCTGCTCCGCGATGCCGACGTCGTAGAAGCGATCCGGGTACGCCTCGGCGAACCGGTCGAGGCCGGTCCCGGAGGGCATCGCAGCCGTGATCGCGCACACGCGCTCGTCGTCCGCCGCCTCGCGCACGAGCGCCTCTGAGAACACCTCGGTGAACGAGAGCGTGGAACTCACGCCGTTGGTCTTGCCCGTCGTTATCTCGAACGGCGACACGCCGTGGAACTCGTCCGGCTTGTCCTCCGCGTGCGTGTAGCCCGCGCCCTTGTGCGTCACCGCGTGCACGAGCACCGGCCCGTTGCTCTGCTTCGCGAGCGTCACCGCCCGCTGCACCTGCTCGACGTCGTGCCCGTCGATCGGCCCGACGTACTTGAAGCCGAGCTCCTCGAACAGCATCCCGGGCACGAGGAACTGCTTGACCGCCTGCTTCGTCGCCTCCCCGCCGGCGACGACCGCTCGGCCGACGCCGGGTATCTTCGCCAGGCGCGACTCGACGTCGTCGCGGATCCGCTGGTAGCGCGGATCGAGCCGCACCCGCGCGAGGTAGCCGGCGAGCGCGCCGACGTTCGCGGCTATCGACATCTCGTTGTCATTCAGCAGCACGACGAGCCTGGTGCCGAGGTGCCCGGCGTGGTTGAGCGCCTCGAACGCGATCCCCCCCGTGAGCGCGCCGTCCCCGATGACCGCCACGATCGTCTCGTCGCCGCCGCTCGCGTCGCGGGCGAGCGCCATGCCGAGCGCCGCCGATATCGACTCGCTCGCGTGACCGGTGTCGAAGCAGTCGTAGGCCGACTCGCTCTTCTTGGGGAACCCGCACAGCCCGCCGTACTGCCTCAGCGTCCGGAAGCGATCGCGTCGGCCGGTGACCAGCTTGTGAACGTAGCTCTGGTGGCCGACGTCCCACACGATCCTGTCGCGTGGAGAGTCGAGCGCGCGGTGCAGCCCGAGCGTGAGCTCCACGACGCCGAGGTTGGGCGCCAGGTGGCCGCCCGTGTCGGCGACCGTGGTGATGATCGTCTCGCGGATCTCGGCCGCAAGCCGGATGAGCTGCGCGTGATCGAGCCGCTTGAGATCGGCGGGCGAGTCTATGGAATCCAGGATGCGTTCAGAGTCCAGGGCTCTTCATCTCCAAGTGATCCACCGGCCGTCCCGGGCGCAACGACAAGCATAGTACCGCCGGCCGACGAGCGGCAACCGCGTGCGGACGGAGGGTAACGCCGACGTTACCGGCCGATCATGCCTCCACGTCCGGGTCCTCAGCGGGCGCGTCCTCGGCCGAGGCGTGCGTGTCCTCGCCGGGCACATCGTCCTCGGCCGCGGC
>JAJZPX010000110.1 GCA_021811025.1 Actinomycetes bacterium | reverse complement strand
AGGGTACGGTCGCCGGTTCGTCGGCGACGCGCGGCCGTCGCGGCATCGCGAGCGGCTCGCGGCGCTTCGGCAGGAAGGCCCCGTCGTTGGGTTCGTGGGCGCGCTGTCCGAGGTAGTCGACTGGCGCCTGCTCGGGCGCGTCGCGAGCTTGATGCCGGAAGCGCGCTTCGTGCTGGTCGGGCCCCGGCTGTGCGAGAGCGTTCCGGTGCTTCCCGGCAACGTCGTCCTGCTCGGCTGGGTGCCGCCCGACGAGGTGCCCGACGTGATCGACGGGTTCGACGTCGCGATGGTGCCGTACGTGTTGGATCGGCGGACGAAGGCCGTCATGCCGACCAAGCTCGCCGAGTACGTCGCGCGCGGCGTCCGCGTCGTGTCCGTGCCCCTGCCGGACGTCGCGGAAGTCGAGAACCGCTTTCCGGCGCTCGTGAAGTGCGCTCAGGATCCAGGTCTCTTCGCCTCGGCGATCGGCAGCCTTCTCAAGCGGGGGCGGCGCGGCCGGGAGAGACTGATCGGTCGGGAGTGGCGCGACTGGTCGTGGGACGTGCTGTTCGAGAAGTACGTCGCGAGGATCGAGGACGTGCGGTCAAAGTCCGCGCCCGGAGTCCTGCTCGTGGGATTGAACTACCGCCCGGGATGGACCGCGAGCGACAAGAACTTCATGCGCGGCCTGGTCTCCGCCAGCGTGGCCGAGGGGCTGCAGCCGATCGTGTTGAGCATCGGTCGAGTGGACGGGGTGCTTGCGGAAGCGGTTGGAGGGGAGCGGCACGCGACCGTGTACTCCCTGGCGCGGCCGTTGCATCCACGACGGCCGGGCGCGGAGATGACTCCTTCGGCCCACCGGCACTTCCACGAGCGTCGTCTAATAGAGTACGCCGAGCGTGTCCTGTGCTGCCTTGCGCTACGGCGGAGGATCGCTTGGGCCGCGCGCAGGCATCAGGCCGTCGCCGTCCACTACTTCGACAACCTCGGCCCCGGCATGCGCTTCGCGGCGGGCCGCCTGCCGAGCGCTCTCACGCTGATCGGAAGCACGGGATCGCGCGAGAACCTCGTCCGTCGCGCCCTGTGGCGCACCTCGCTTGGGCGAATCGACTCCCTTGTGTGCGGCAGCGTCGAGCTTGCGGAGTCGGTCCCCGCCGTCTGTCGCAACCGAGTGACGGTGATACCTTGGGCCGCGGCCGACGCGTTCGAGCCGGCCGACGCGGCGCTCGCGCCTCGCGACCGAAGCCTGGTTGTCTGGTCCGGTCCGCTTCAAGGGGGGACGGAGCGGGAGCTCCGCGTCGCGCTCGAGGCGATGCGTCTCGCGCGTCGGTCCGCGCCTGAGATGGACCTTCGAATCTGGCCGAAGCCTGAGTACGCCGCCGGAGTCGAGGCGACCGTCGGCGCATGCGGCGGCGCCGTCGTGGAATCGCCCGGGAGGGGGTTCGCGGCTCGGCTGTGCGAAGCACGCATCCTCGTCTCACCTGTGATGTCGGCGCAAACCGTGGTCGGCCCGCCGCTCACGTGGCTGGAAGCGGTGGCCTGCGGTGTCACGGTCGTCTCGACGCCTTGCCTGGGCGTCTCACGCGAGTTGCTCGAATCGGGTGCGATCGTGCTCGCCGAGTCCACCTCGGTCGAATCCGTGGCGCGCGCCATCGTCCAAGCCTGGGAGACGCAGGTTCCTTGGCCGGTGAGTCTGCCTTCCATCGAGGACGCCGCGAAGGCGTACGCGATGGTCTGGCGGGAGGCGACATGAGCGAGTATCGCGCGCTGGCGGCATACGAGGGGGAAGCCGCGCGGGAGTACGAGCGCACACGCTTCCGGTCGATGCGCGGGAGGTTGACCGACGGCCTCGAGTGGCGTCTCATCCGCCGAGGGCTCGGGAGGCTGGGCTGGCGCGACGGCGAGGACGTCCGCGTCCTCGATGTCCCCGTAGGGACGGGCCGGATGGCGAGCCGGCTGTCCAGGGCCGGATGCACGGTGACCGGGATCGATGCCTCGGCCGACATGCTGTCCGAGGCGACCTCCAGGAGCAGCGCCTCCCGGTACCTCCTCGGCAGGATAGAGGAGTTGCCGCTGGACAGCGCGTCGGTTGACTACGCCGTCTGCGTCAGGCTGTTCGGTCACCTCCCTCCCGACGCCAAGGACGCCGCGCTCCGGGAGCTCGCCCGCGTCTCGGCGCGCGGATGCGTCGTGTGCTTCCCCGGCGACACCCGCCTCCTTCGGGCGAGGAGGAGTCGCCAGGCCCGGTCGGGGAGACGGCTCGACTCGTGGTTCCCGATGTCCCGCCGGCATGCCGAGGCGATGGCCCGGGCGGCGGGATTCGCGGACGCCGAGACGCTGGCGATCCTGGGGCCCTTCGGCGAGACCCGTGCGCTCGTACTCCATTCGCCGAGGGGGCCACGCGGATGATCGCCTCTCGACACAAGCTGGTCTTCGCTTGCGGGTTCGCTGTGGTGGCGGGTGTGTCGGCTGCCGCGTGGGGCGGCCGCGGCGGCATCGTGGTCGCCGCCCTTCTCGCGTTCACGGCGGCCGTGGTGTTCCCGCATGGGACGCTGCCCGTCGTGCTCGTGCTCGGCCTCGTGCAATTCGGCCCGACGAAGGCGTATCCGGTGCTTCCGATCGAGTTCTCCTATGTGGACGACATCATGGTGCTGGGGCTCTTCGTGCGCTGGTTCCTTGAGACGACTCGCGAGCGCAAGCCGGTGCCGCTCGGCTTAGCTCTGCCGCTGGGTCTTCTGGCCGTGGTCGCCACCGTGTCCGCGTTCGCCAACGGGAGGCCCGCTTCCCAGGTGCTGCTGGCCGCGCGCGGACTGCTGCTGCCGATGGCGCTGTGTCTGGTGGCCGTGCGTGCGGGTTCCGAGGCGGCATCCAGGGCGCTTCTGTTGCGGATCGTCAAGATCGTCGTGGTCGCGCAGGCGGTTCTCGCGATGGTTCAGTGGCTCGCGCGTCCGTGGCACGTGGATGGGGCGTTCGGCCTCCTGGGCCCGGGAGGCGCGAACGCCTTGGGCTACCTGTTCGTGATCGTGGCGTGCTTGGAGATTCCCACTCTAGGACGCCGGCGCGTCGCCGAATGGGCGGCCCTGACGGCGTTGGTCGCCGGCACGGTAGTGGCAGCGGCGCGCGGAGCGATGGCCGTGTTGGTCCCCGCCGTCGCCGCCGCCAGCCGTGCGGTTCGCCGCGCCCGGATGGCCGGCGCGGTGGCGATCCTGGCAGGGGTCCTCGTGGCGTCCGTCACGGCCTACTATGCGGCATCCGGCAGAGATATCGGTATCGACCTGGCGCCGTCATCGCTGATAAGAGCGCAGGGCATCTCGGAGCAGGGCGGGCGGATGCTCTACGTCGCGCTCCTTCCGGCCGTCTTGAACGGCACGCCCGGGGGGTGGGTCTACGGCGTGGGCCCGGGCGGTTTCACGTCCTACGTCGGCATGAACGCGAGGACCGCTCTGCTCGTTCGCACGGCACCGCGAAGCGCGGATTCGCAGACCGGGCTGGGCAACGCGGATTCCGAGTGGGTCGCGGTGCTGGCCGAGTACGGCATCGCAGGCGTCCTTTGCGTCCTGGCTCTGATGCTCAGGCCGGCCTTGGTGACGTGGAAGAGGACGCGGACGGCCGAAGGAGAAGCTTCCGACGCGCTGTCGAATGCGATGCCCGCGATCGTCATCGTCACGGTCTTCGCCGCCGCGTCGCTGAACGTCCTCGAGTATCAGCCGCTCTCGTACGTGTTCTGGGTTCTTGCCGGACTGGCGGAGACGGTCGTCGTCGCGGACGCGAGGGAAGGGGCGCCGCAGTGGAAGGCCTGATAGCCATCACCTACCGCTGCAACGCGCACTGCCGGATGTGCAATACCTGGCGCTTCCCCTCGCAGCCGGAAACGGAGATCCGTCCCGCGGATCTGGAATCGCTTCCGCGCCTTCGATTCGCGAACATCACCGGGGGCGAGCCGTTCATCCGGGCCGACATCGCGGACTTTGTCGAGATTCTGCGCGAGAAGGCCGCGCGTATCGTCGTTTCAACGAACGGCTATCTCACCGAGCGCGTAGTGCGCCTTGCCGAACGCTTCCCCGACGTTGGCCTTCGCGTGAGCCTCGAGGGGCTCGGAACGGCCAACGACGAGCTGCGCGGGCTCGATCGAGGTTTCGAGCACGGCTTGCGGACCCTCCTGGCGCTTCGAGACGCGGGTGTTCGGGACATCGGCTTCGGCATCACGCTCACGGATCGGAACGCCGACGATGTGATGGAGTTGTACACGCTCGCGGAGGGCATGGGCCTGGAGTTCGCGACGGCCGCCGCGCACAACACCTACTACTTCCACAAGCTGGACAACCGTTTCGACGATCCGGACAGGGTCTCTGCCGGGCTCGAGGCCGTCGCACGTCGGCTACTGGCGACGAACCGGATGAAGAACTGGTTCCGCGCCTGGTTCAACGTGGGGCTGGCCAACTACGTGAAGGGCGGTCCGCGGCTGCTTCCGTGCGACGCGGCCCAGGACGTGTTCTTCGTCGATCCCTTCGGCGACGTCAAGCCGTGCAACGCGATGGACTTCACGCTCGGGAACCTGCGAGAGGAGCCCTTCGCGCGCGTCTGGGGGGGCAGCCGGGCCGCGGAGGCGCGCCGGCGCGTGCGCGAATGCACCGAACGCTGCTGGATGATCGGGTCGGTGGCTCCGGCGATGAGGCGCCACCTCTCGGTCCCCGCGGTGTGGGTACTCAAGGCCAAACTGACCGGCACCCTGCCTGGCGTGAGGGGGGCCTGATGCGGGTCGTCGTGGCGAACAAGTTCTGGTACGGGCGCGGCGGTCTGGAGCGTGTAATGTTCGACGAGATCGGCATGCTCGAGCGTGCGGGCCACCACGTGGCGCACTTCTCGACACGGCACCCGGACAACGTCGCCTCTCCCTGGCAAGAGCACTTCGTGGAGTACCTCGAGCTCGGCGGAGGCAGGCTCGCGCCCTCTCGGTCCGCGCTCGCCGCATGCCGCATGTTCGTGAACAGGGAGGCGGCCCGGAAGTTCGCCGGGCTGCTTGCCGAGTTCAGGCCGGACGTCGTTCACGTCCATGGCGTACACCGGCACCTGTCCCCGTCGATCTTGTTCGAGGCATCGGCGCGCCGAATCCCCGTCGTGCAGACGGTGCACGACTATCACCACATCTGTCCGAACGGCGAGCTGTTGGTGAAGACGGCCGTCTGCGAGCCGAGGAGGTGCGGGCGGATCTGGCTCGGGCCGTGCGTTCGTCATGCGTGCGTGAAAGGCAGTGTCGGCAAGAGCGTTCTCGCGGCGGCCGAGACGGCGTTTCAGTCCGTGAGGCGAGCGTACGAGCGCACCATCAGCCGGTTCGTGTATCCGAGCCGGTTCATCGAGGGGCGCATGGCGGAGGCGGGATGGGACGTCCCCCATGACGTCCTTCCCAACGCTGTCGCTCTCGGCGCCGAATCGGGCCGGGACGGCGGAGTTGTCTATGCGGGGCGTCTCGCGCCGGGCAAGGGAGTCGATGTCCTGCTGGAAGCCGCGAACGGCCTCGACTGCCCGGTCGCCGTGGCCGGAGAAGGACCGGAGGAGTCGCGGCTTCGCGGGCTCGCGACGCGGGCACGGTTCGTCGCGCGTTTGAACGCGGTCGAGACCGGGGCGCTGATGTCGAACGCGACCGTTGTGGTGGTCCCGTCCACCTATCCGGAGAACGCCCCTCTGTCGCTGCTGGAGGCGATGGCGCTCGGCAAGCCGGTCGTGGCGAGCGCGGTCGGCGGGATCCCCGAGATCGTGACCGATGGCGTGGACGGCCTGCTCGTTCCCCCCGGCGACGCAGCGGCGCTATCGGCCGCGCTGCGGTGTGTGATCGAGGACCGGGGACTTGCCGACGCGCTGGGCCGTGACGCGCGCCGGAAGGTGAGGGACCGGTTCGATCCGGAACGCCATTACAGGGGGCTGATCGAGGTCTATGGGAAGGCGGTGGAGTCGTGCGCATAGCGATGATCGGGCAGAAGGGCGTGCCCGCGAAACAGGGCGGCGTCGAGCGACACGTAGAGGAGTTGTCCGCACGGCTCGTCGAGATGGGCCATGAGGTCACCGTGTTCACAAGGCCCAACTACACCGATCCGAAGCTGGAGAGCCATCGCGGCATCACCCTGAAGTCGCTGCCGACGGTGGGGACGAAGCACCTGGACGCGATCGTGCATAGCGTCATCTCGTCGTTGGTCGCCGCCCGCGAGGACTTCGACGTCGTGCACTATCACGCCATCGGGCCATGTCTCGCCTCTCCGGTCTCGCGCGTCGCCGGCAAGAGCGTCGTGGCGACGATCCACGCTCGCGACTGGCAGCGCGCGAAGTGGGGCACGGCCGCCACCTACGCACTCCGAGTCGCCGAGAAGGCGGCTCTGACCGTGCCGAACAAGACGATCAGCGTGTCGGGGTCGCTCGCGGCCGAGTACGCCGACGAGGGACGCGACGTCGTCTACATCCCGAATGGGGTAACGATCGAGCCCGAGCAGGATCTCGCGGTTCTCGAGGAGCTGGGAATCGAGGCCGGGAACTACGTGGTGTTCGCGGGACGCTTGGTCCCCGAGAAGGGGGTTCACCACCTTCTGGCCGCATGGGATCGTCTGGGCTTTCCGATGCCGCTGGTCGTCGTCGGCGACGAGTCGCACTCGGGTGACTACTCCGAGACGCTGCACGACATGTCGGCCGGGGCCGTGTTCGCGGGCTTCCGGTCCGGTCCGTCGCTTGGGGCCCTGTTTC
>JAJZPX010000109.1 GCA_021811025.1 Actinomycetes bacterium | reverse complement strand
CGAGCCGCGCTGCCGGCGGCGGCGCGCGCAGCAGGACCGCGACTATCGCCACGATGACGGCCGGCACGACGATGCCGGCTATGAGAGCGTACCGCGCCCTGCGGCTCATTCCCGTCCTCACCTCGGCGCCGCTCCAGGCGAATTTCTCCTGCTGCTCCTTCTCGAAAACTAGTGGGAAGTTCTCACTACTAGCTACTTGACTATTGGTAACTACACACTATGATGAACCTGATAATGATGAGCAGGACGAAGTAGGTGGCTTGATGGAATCGATGGACGATGCGGCCGTCCGCAAGTTCCAGAAGGAACTGAACGCGGGCACCGTCGCTCTCGTGCTCCTTGCCATCCTCCACGCGTCGGCCGAGCCGCTGTACGGCTACCAGATCGCGAAGCGGCTCGAGGGAGCGGCCGACGGGGGCCTGCCGGTGAAGCAGGGGACGCTGTACCCGGTGCTCCGCTCGCTCGAGGAGCACGGCCTGCTGACGAGCAGGGTCGAGCCGTCCGTGTCCGGGCCGCCCCGCAAGTACTACTCGATCACCGACGGCGGCCGGCAGGCGCTGCAGGGCTGGAAGGCGGCATGGGCGCGGACGCGCGATTTCGTCGATGCCACGTTGGAGGGAAAGCGCAGTGAGCAGCATGCATGAGTATCTCGACGCGCTGCGCGCGCAGCTGGGGAGCGCCGACCCGGCGCTGGCGCAGGACGCGCTGTACGACGCCGAGGAGTTCCTACAAGCCGCGGTCGCGGAGTCGCCGGGCGACCCGGAGGCGCTCGCGCGCGCGATCGAAGCTTACGGCACGCCGGAGGAGGTCGCGAACGCGTACCGCGACACGGAGCGCACCGTCGCCGAGGCGCTGCGCCGGCCCGCCCCGCCGCCAGGCCGCTCGCCGCTCGCGCGCTTCTTCGGCGTCGTGGCGGACCCGGGCGCCTACGCCGCGCTGTTCTACATGTTCCTCGCGCTCGCCAGCGGCGCGGCGTACTTCACGCTCGCTGTGGCCGGGCTGTCGCTGTCGCTGGGGCTTGCCGTGCTCGTCGTCGGCGTGCCCGTGGCGCTGCTGTTCATCGGCGTTGTCCGCGCGGTCTCGCTGACCGAGGGGCGAGTGGTGGAAGGGCTGCTCGGGATGCGCATGCCGCGGCGGCCGAGGGTCGTGCCGCACAACGGCAACATCGGGGATCGCCTGAAGTCGTGGTTCACCGACTACCGGACCTGGACGACGTTGCTGTACATGGTGCTGCAGCTGCCTCTCGGGATCGCGTATTTCACGGCGGTGGTCACCGCGCTCGCGACGTCGGTGTGGCTCGTCGCCGCGCCGGTCGTCCAGCTCGTGACCGGCCAGCCCGTCGTCCGCACCCTCGACGCCGCGTACTACGTCGCACCGTGGTTCATGCCGATCGTGATGGCCGGCGGAGCGCTGCTGTGCGTGCTGACGCTTCACGCAGCGAAGCTCATCGGCCGGGCTCACGCTGCGTACGCGAAGGTGATGCTGGTGGGCCGCCCCGTGGAGGGCGCGCCGGAAGCGACGACCGCGGCGGTGCCGTACGGCACGGCCGTCTAGAGGGGAGCGGACGATGAAGCTCAAGAGGGCCGCCGCGCTCGCCGTTGCGGGAGCGGCTCTGGCGCTGATGCTGACCGGGTGCGGACCGGCGATCGTCCGCGTGGAGGATCCCGCGAGGACCGACGCGCCGGCCGTCGATCTCGGAGCGGCGAAGGCGCTCGATGCGGAGCTGCGGATCGGCGTCGGCACGCTGAGGGTCTCGGGCGGCACGGGGCGGGCGATGGAGGCGCGCTTCGACTACCGCCCGGAGTCCTGGAAGCCCGGCGTGCGCTACAGCGTCGAAGGCACGACCGGTGAGCTCCTCGTCGAGCAGCCGCAGCCGCAGTGCGCGTTCGGCAACGGGCGCAACGAGTGGGACGTGCGCCTCAACGACTCCGTCCCCCTGACGCTGAGCGTGAAGACGGGGGTCGGCAAGAGCACGCTCGACCTGGGGGATCTGAGGCTGCGGCGGCTCGACGTCGTCGGGGGCGTCGGCGAGACGACGGTCGACCTCGGCCGGGTCGCGCGCGAGGACGTGACGGTCGACATCCGGGGCGGGGTCGGGCTGATAGTGGTGCGGGTGCCGCGCGGGGCGGCAGTCCGCCTTGGGGGCGATCCTGAGGGCATAGGGGAGTTCCGCGCGCGAGGGTTCACGCGCTCGAGCTCCGAGAACGCCCTGGTCAACGAGTCGTACGGAACGCCGGGAGCCAAGCGCTACGACATCCGCGTGCAGCGCGGCATCGGCGACGTGATCGTCGAGCAGCAGTAGGCGGACGGCCTGCTGCGCGATCTGGAGGTGTATGGGATGGACGGATTCATCGCGGCGTCGGTGTTGTCGTCGCTGGGGATGCTGGGCGTGCTGATCGTCGCCGCGGCGATCGCGCTGCCGCTTGCGTGGCTGTGGATGCTGATCGACGCGCTCGCGCGCGACGAGCACGACTATCCGGGCGGGCCGGGCAGCAACGAGAAGCTGTTGTGGGTGCTGCTCATCCTGCTCGTGCACGTTTCCGCGATCGCGTACTTCTTCATCGTCTTCAGGCGAAGGAAGAGGTCGCCCCTCCCGGCTGCCGTCGCCGGCTAGATCCGGAGCCGGAAGCCCTGAGGCCGCGGGACCCCGATGTCCCGCGGCCTCATGTCGTCCGACTCGACGAGACGGGCGTGCGCCCCCGCGCCCGCCGCGAGTCGCCGCCTTTCATTCCCACATCCGCCCGGCGCACGCGCGCTTCGTGCCGAACGGCGGGCGGGCGGGTAGGAACGTGCGGCGGAGCTGGAACGCTCTTTCTCTCTGTCACTCCACTGTGGTAGACTGAACGGCGACCGGCGGATCGTAGCCGCCGCCGCCACGCAGCCGTACTCGGAGGTCGCCATGCTGTCGCTCGCTCTACCGAAGGGGAGTCTGCAGGAGCAGACGCTGAAGCTGTTCGCCGAGGCGGACCTCGAGGTGAAGGGCGGCGGACGCGGCTACAACGTGCGCATCGACGACCCGCGGATCGGCCGGGTGAAGATACTCCGCCCGCAGGAGATCCCGTTGTACGTGCAGGACGGGCACTTCGACCTCGGCATATCCGGGCACGACTGGGTGACCGAGTCCGGCGCGGACGTCGTGGAGGTCGCGGAGCTCCCGTACGCGAAGACGGGGACGGGCGTCGTCAAGATGGTGCTGGCGGTGCCGGACGACTCGCCGATCGTGACGGCGGCCGAGATCAAGCCCGGCAGCCGCATCTCCACCGAGTTCCCGAACGTCACGCGCGGGTTCTTCGAGCAGCTCGGCATCCCCGTCGAGGTGGAGTTCAGCTACGGCGCGACAGAGGCGAAGGTGCCGGAGCTGGTGGACGCGCTCGTGGATCTGACCGAGACCGGCGAGACCTTGCGCCGTAACGGGCTGAAGATCGTCGACGTGGTGCTCGAGTCGACCACGCGGCTCGTGGCGAACCGCGAGAGCTGGGAGGATCCCGGGAAGCGCGTCGAGATCGAGGAGATCCGCACGCTGCTCCTCGGCGTCATCGAGGCACGGGGCCGCGTGCTGCTGCTCATGAACGTCCCCGAAGCGCGGCTCGCCGACGTGGTGGGCGTGTTGCCCGCGATGAAGCGGCCGAGCGTGAACCGGCTGTACGACAGCGACTACGTCGAGCTGATGACGGTGGTCGACAAGCTCGGAGTGAACATCCTGATCCCGAAGCTGAAGGCCGCGGGAGCCGAGGACATCCTCGAGATGCCGATCACGAAGATCGTGCGGTAGCCGAGACGCCGCGGGCGGCGCGGTCAGAAGCGCCCGTCGGCCTCCAAGCCGAGCTGCAGCAGCTTCGTCTGCGTCATGCGCACCTCGGTCACGTCCGTCAGCAGCAGGATGCACCCCATGGGCGTACCTCGCCTGTCGCGTGTCGGCCGCGCGCGGCCCCAGTACACACGCTCCCCGCGATCGAGGTCGAAGCCCGCGTACGACGCCGCGGACAACAGGCACGCGTCGGCGGCCGAGGCGAGGTCGGGCGCCACTTCGGAGAGGCGGACGCCGAGGTCGGCGTCGGGGAGTATGTCCCTCGCCGCGGCGTTGATGGCCGCGATGATCCCCTCGTCGTCGAGCGCGATCGCAGCGTCGGAGATCGCGTCGAAAGCCTGCATGGTCGCGTAGGGGACGATGTCGGCGAGCCCGGCGCGCAGCAGCTCGTACGCGAGCGCGACGTTGAGCACGGGCAAGAGCACGGGCGCCGGGTGCACGGGGATGTCGAGGCCGAGCGGCCCGCGCACCGCGTAGAGCGCATCTCCGATGCTGGGGACCAGGACCGCGGCTCCGAGGACGAGAGCCTGCCTGCGCCCCTCGGCCGTCCCGCGCTTCCACGACGACGACACGATGAGCCACGTGCCCAGGCCGATGAGCACGTACGCCGCGATCTGGTGCGGGACCATGAGAGGTCCGTACACGGCGGAACCGTCGGGGAGCGCGGACACGACGAACAGCCGGTGCAGCGGGTTGGTCGCGACGCAGACGACCGTGTACACGAGCGGAACGTGCGCCAGGATTCGCGCGCGACCCGTTGCCCACCGCGTCCTGCTAGCGTAGGACGCGGCGAAGAGGAACCAGTACGTGGGCGCCGCGCCGACTCCCAGCGCCTCGACCACGGCCAGGACGTGGGGCAGCGATCCGAACGGCGCCACGGCGGGGTCCGTCACGCCCGGCATGTTCAGCAGCACGAAGTAGGTGAGGCACCACAGCGCGGTGGAGACGTTGAGCGCCACGAAGTAGCGGAGGCTGCGGTTCACCGGCCTCGTCCCCGCCAGCGCGAGGGCGCCCAGGAAGATGCTCAGCAGCCCCGCTGTCAGCGGGAAGAGCGAGACGACACTGACCACGGACTCCCCCTACCCCCCTGCAGGCCCACCCTTTGCGTCCTCGGGCAATTATCGTTCTCGTCGCGCCCAAATGGTACCGCGGCACGACCAGCGCGAGGCGTCCGAGTAGAATAGCCTCGCTTCTGCATATCGCCCAACGACGTCGAGAGGCGCGCACGCATGCCGCACGGACCGTACGAGGACGTTGTGGCCGAGGGCCACCTGATCGACTCCGGCATCCTGTCCGAGATCATGGACGACGTCATGGACCTCGGCGGAGAGTTCGAGACGCTGACGCTGGACGTCGGCCGGACGAACGAGGACCGCTCGCGCGTGGTGTTGCGCGTCTTCGGCCGAGACGAGGCGCACCTCGGCGAGATGCTCAAGGCGATCCAGGAGCACGGGGTCGTGCCGCTGCACCCGGAGGACGCCTCCTTCGAGCCGGCTCCCGCGGACGGCGTCTTCCCGGACGGGTTCTACTCGACGACCAACCTCGACACGTTCGTGCGCCTCGGCGGCCGATGGGCGCACGTCGAGCACCCGGAGATGGACCTCGGCGTGCGCGTCGACCCGCACGCGGGGACGGCCGAGGGCGTCGCGGTGGCGGACGTGAAGGCCGGCGAGCTGTACGTGGTGGGCCGGGCGGGACTGCGGGTAGCGCCGCAGGAGCGGCCGCGCGAGAAGCAGGCGTTCGAGTTCATGAACTCAGCGGTGAGCTCGGAGAAGCCGAAGGCGCAGATCGTAGCGCGAGTGGCGGAGCTCCTGCGGGAGGAGCGCGAAGCGGGGCGGCCGACGATCGCGGTGGTCGGACCGGCCGTCGTGCACACCGGGGCGTCGGAGCACCTCGCCCGGCTCGTCGAGGCGGGCTACGTCGGGGTGCTGTTCGGCGGGAACGCGGTGGCGACGCACGACATAGAGTGGGCGCTGTACGGCACGTCGCTGGGGATCGACATGGAGACGGGGACGCCGGTGCCGGGCGGCCACGAGCACCATCTGCGCGCGATCAACCGCATCCGCGGGGCGGGCGGCATTCGCCGGGCGGTCGAGGACGGGACGCTCGCGCGGGGGCTGATGCGCACGCTGGTCGCGACCGGGACGCCCTTCGTGCTGGCCGGCTCGATCCGCGACGACGGGCCGCTGCCTGAGGTGATCACCGACGTCGTCGAGGCGCAGCGGGCGATGCGCGAGTGGTGCCGGCGCACCGGCGCGTGCCTGATGCTCTCGACGATGCTGCACTCGATCGCCACGGGCAACATGCTGCCCGCGTCCGTCACGACCGTCTGCGTCGACATCAACCCCGCGGTCGTGACGAAGCTCGCCGACCGCGGCAGCTGGCAGACGATCGGGATCGTCACGGACGTCGGGCTCTTCCTCGAGCAGCTGGCGGACGAGCTCGGGGCGTGAGCCGGGCCGGGTGGCACGACGGCCGATGCGGGTAGAAGCGTGCGGAGCGGCGAGGGGAAGGAGGCCGCGATGCGCGTCCCGCCGATCGACACCGAGCCGCACGCGCTGCTTGCGACCGCCGCGTTCGCGAAGGGTTGATTCTGGGGTCCCGACGCCAGGTTCGGCGTCGTTGGGGGGGTGGTGCGCACGCGCGTCGGGTACGCGGGCGGGCACAAGCAGGATCCCGCGTACCACGACCTCGGCGACCAGGCCGAGACGCTGCGCGTGGAGTTCGACCCCGCGCAGGTGAGCTACGAGCAGCTGCTCGACGTCTACTGGGCGGGCTTTCGGCCGAAGCACCCCGGCTGGGGCACGCAGTACCGCAACGCGATCTTCGTCGGAAACGACGAGCAGCGACGGCTCGCGGAGGAGCACAAGCGGCGGCTCGAGGAGGCCGCGGGCGACGAGCTCGCGGTGAGCATCGAGGCCGCCGGGACCTTCTGGCCCGCGGAGGCGTACCACCAGAAGCACTACCTTCGCGGCGACGCCGATCTGATGGCCGAGTTCCTCGGGA
>JAJZPX010000108.1 GCA_021811025.1 Actinomycetes bacterium | reverse complement strand
GACTCCGTCGCGGCGATCCTGGAGGCGATCGGAGTGGAGCGTTGCGGCGGCCCCGGCACGACCGCCGCGCTCGCGCTGCTCAACGACGCCGTCAAGAAGGGCGGCGCGATGGGGACGAGCAGCATCGGCGGCCTCTCGGGCGCGTTCATCCCGGTGAGCGAGGACGCCGGCATGGCGCGAGCCGTCGAGGACGGGGCGCTCACGCTCGAGAAGCTCGAGGCGATGACCGCGGTGTGCTCCGTCGGCCTCGACATGATCGCGGTGCCCGGCGATACGCCCGCCGAGACGATCGCCGCCGTCATCGCCGACGCGTGCGCGATCGGCGTCGTCAACGGCAAGACCACCGCCGCGCGCCTCATCCCGGTGCCGGGCAAGACCGTCGGGGACCGCGTGTCGTACGGAGGACTGCTCGGCGCCTCGCCGGTGATGGCAGTCAGCGGCTGGGCCGGGACTCGCCTCACCCGCCGCGGCGGCCGCATCCCGGCCCCCCTCGGCAGCCTTCGCAACTGACGCGCGCATCGAGCCCGACGGAGGCTTGGCCGCTCGTCGCCGAGAAGCGGCCGCACGGCGAAGCCCGAATCAGGCCCGAGTGCCGCCCGTCACGCCATCCGGCCGTTCTCCGGATGCCCCTTCATCCAGAATGCTCCAGTTTCGATAGTGAGTATGAGGCGATCAAGCCTGGATGCTGCCGCATCCACGTTGATTAACAAGGAGGACAGGATGAAGAGACTGATTCTGGTGGTACTCATGGCGGCGATAGTGCTGATCGCCGCGTCCATCGCGTACGCGGACACGAGCAACGTCTCCGTCACCGCCCAGTCGAACTCGCTTCTGACGATCTCGGTCACCACGTCGACGGTGGACTTCGGGCCGAGGGATCCGGGATCTCCCGTGACGATCCCCGGCGCCACGACGGTCAACGTCGCGTCGAACAAGCTCTTCACGCTCTCGAAGGCCATCACCGACAACACGACCACCAACGGGAACACCGGCCTCACCACGACCGGCGCGACGCTCGGAGCTCTCTCTCCGAACAGCTACAGCTACCCCGAGAACTACACGATCGAGATTCCGTGGACCGTGGCCCCGGGCCAGGCGCTGGGCGCGTCCGTCGTGTACACGGCCCTCCAGAACTAGCCGCCAACACAGCACACCACGAAGAAGCCCGCGCCGGGGGAGGCGCGGGCTTCTTCGTGTCCCAGGTTCGCGGGCGGTTCGGCTTATGCCGCCGCCGGTTCCGTCTGAGCCGCGGATGCCTTCTTGCGGCGCGCCCTGCGCCGTGCCACCCAAACGATCGTGCCTGTCAGCAGCGTCGCGACGAGCGCGACGACCGCGATGACGAACCACAGCGGCACGGCGAACAGCGTCCGCTCCTTGACGACGGTCTCCGGCTGCGAGGCGCCCTGCTTCTTGTAGCTCGCCGTCAGCCTCACGATGTTCTGCCCGAAGCCGAGGTTCGGGGCGTCGATCTCGCCCGCCACCTTCTTCGACGTGCTCGCGTAGATCGGCAGATCCGACAACGGGCTGGCCTTGCCCACGATGGCCTCGCTCGAGTCGAGGACCTCGACTCCCGCCGTGACCCGCTCGTCGAGGTTCCCTGAGTTCTTCACCGTGAACGAGTACGGTACCTTCGATCCGATGACGAACGACCGCACGGAGAACGGCGCGACTTCGACCTTCTCGACGAACTCGCCCTTCACGCGGATGCGGACGCGCGAGCCGAGCCGGCCGCTGACGGCCATCACCGCGCCCTCGCCGTTGTTGGGCCTGGAGAACATCTCGAAGAACAGGATGACCTGGTGATCGCCCGGCGAGGCGTTCGCCGGCACCTGGAAGTCGAACTTGACGGGCGCGCTGCCTCCCGGCTTGATCGAGACGTAGGGCACGTTCCCGGCGGTCTTGGCGTCGGGCGGCAGCTTCAGGCTGATCCAGCTCGACGCGCCGGCGCTCGCGCTCGTCGCGCTGTTGCGGTCGGGCACGACGTACGTGGCAGTCCCGCTCGCGTCGATCTTCTGCTCCGCGGCGTACACGAGGACGTCGACGGGCTCCGTCCCCTCGTTGAGCACCTGGAGATCCCCCTTGCCTGTGCCGCCGGGGGACAAGCTGAAGTCGAACGACGGGGCCGAGATGCCGAGCGTCCTCACGCCGAACGCCGGTGCCGGCACCGCGAGGCCGGCGGACAACAGGACCGCGCCCGCCAGCAGAGCGACGCTCCTGCGGATCCTCGCTGCAGTCATCAGATCCCCACCGCCTCTCGGAACTGCTTGACCTGCCGACGCGCCACCGGGATGTGCGTCTCGTCCCTGTCCCCTGCGACCACGACATAGCTCCCGTCTACTCTGAGGATCTCCTTGATGCAGTTGAGGTTGATGATGTAGCTGCGGTGGAGCCGAACGAAGGACTCCTTGGAGAGCTTCTTCTCGAGCTCGCCCAAGGTCAGGTCGACGAGGTACTGGTTCTCGTACGTGTGCACGTACGTGGATTTGTTCTTGGCCGACACGTACACGACGTCGTCGATGTTGAGCAGGATGGTGCGCCCGCCCTTCCGCACCGCGAGCTTGCGGAACTCGCTGTCGGTCGCCGCGATCGGCTCCATGCGGGCGCGAGACTGGACGAGGCTGCGCACGCGAGCCGAGAGCTCGATGATGTTGAACGGCTTCGTGACGTACTGCTGCACGCCCTGCTTGAAAGCGAGGATCTTCGCGAGGTCCTGCGTCTTGGCGGTGAGCATTATGACGGGGATCCCCGAGGTGAGCGGGTTGTTGCGGATCTCCATCAGCGCCATCCAGCCATCGACCTTGGGCATCATGATGTCGAGGACGATGACGTCGATGGATTCCTTTGCGAGCACTTCGAGGGCCTCGGCGCCGTCCGCGGCTCCGAGAACGCGCATCCCGTCCGTCTCAAGGCCAAGACGTATCATCTCGACGATGGACGCGTCGTCGTCGACGACTAGAACGCTGATCTGGTCCATCCACACCCCCTGCCCGTCATGTTGCACTCGGAAAGCGACCGTTCGTCAGATCGCTTGTTGAGTATACCGCAAGGTTGCGCTAAGAGGCGCCGAGACGGGCGTGGATGGCGGCGGCGGCGCGCTTCCCGGCGCCCATCGCCTTGATGACCGTCGCGGAGCCGGTGACGATGTCGCCGCCGGCGTAGACGCCGGGCACGGAGGTGGCGCCGTTCTCGTCCGCGACGATGTAGCCGCGCGACGTGAGCTCGAGGCCGTCGGCGGTGGAAGTGAGCACGGGGTTAGCGCGCGTGCCGAGGGCGACGATGACGGTGTCGCAGTCGATCGTGAACTCGGAGCCCACCACACACACCGGCGCGCGCCTCCCCGACGCATCGGGCTCGCCCAGCTCCATGCGCGTAGCCGTGAGCCCGGTCACCCAGCCGTCCCGGCCGAGCACCTCCACGGGCGAGCACAGCATCTTGAACTCGACGCCCTCCTCGCGCGCGTGGTGGACCTCCTCCCGCCGCGCCGGCATCTCCTCCTCCGTGCGGCGGTACACGAGGAAGACCTCCTCCGCGCCCAGGCGCTTCGCGGTACGCGCTGCGTCCATCGCGACGTTGCCGCCGCCCACTACCGCGACCTTGCGACCGCGCCACACGGGCGTGTCGTACGTCGGGAACTCGTACGCCTTCATGAGGTTGACGCGGGTGAGGAACTCGTTCGCCGAGTACACGCCGTTGAGGTTCTCACCGGGGATCCCGAGGAAGACCGGCAGCCCGGCGCCGGCGCCGATGAAGGCGGCATCAAGTCCCTGGTCTTCCAGCAGCTCGCCTAGGGTGTACGTCGCACCGATCACCGTGTCGGTCACGACCTCGACGCCCATGTCCGCGAGCGCGTCTATCTCCGCTCGCACGATCGACTTCGGCAGGCGGAACTCCGGGATGCCGTAGGTGAGCACGCCGCCGGGGGCGTGCAGCGACTCGAAGACGGTCACGGCGTGACCGAGGCGCGCGAGCTCACCGGCGCACGCGAGCCCCGCCGGGCCGGACCCGATGACGGCCACGCGCCTGCCGCTCGGCGGAGCCGTCTCCGGCCTCTCGCGCTCGGCAGGCGGGCGGGCGAGCTCCCGGTCGCCGAGGAACCGCTCGAGGCGCCCGATCGCCACCGGCTCGCCCTTCCGCGCGAGGATGCACGCCTTCTCGCACTGCTCCTCCTGCGGGCACACCCGCCCGCAGACGGCGGGCAGCGGGTTGCGCTCCTTGATGACCCGAGTGCCGCCCTCGTAGTCGCCCTCGAGGATTCGGCCGATGAACGACTTGATGTCGATGTTGACGGGGCAGCCGGCGATGCACGTCGGGTTGGCGCACTGCAGGCAGCGCTCGGCTTCGGCGCGCGCCAGCTCCTCGGGATAGCCGAGGGCGACCTCGACGAAGTCCTCGGCACGCTCCAGCGCGTCGCGCTCGGGCATGGGATGCCGCGGCTCCTTCGAGGGCCGGCGGCGAGGAGGTGTCACTTCGTCCGGCACGAGCACTCCTGTCGATACGCCGCGTCGGCCTCGCGCTCCTCGTCCGCGTAGATGCGCTGGCGGCTCATCAGCTCCTCGAAGTCGACGAGGTGCCCGTCGAAGTCCGGGCCGTCCACGCAGCCGAACTTCGTCTCGCCACCGACGCTCACGCGGCACGCGCCGCACATGCCCGTGCCGTCGACCATGATCGGGTTGAGGCTGACGACGGTGGGGACGCCGTAGGGGCGAGTCGTGGCGGCGCAGAACTTCATCATGATCGCGGGCCCGATCGCCATGGCGTGGTCGACCACCCCGGCGTCGCAAAGCTCCTTCAGCGGCTCCGTCACGAGACCCTTGCGTCCCTCGGAGCCGTCGTCGGTGGCGACGATGAGCTCGGAGATCGGCAGCTTCTCGAACTCGTCGGCCAGCACGAGCAGGTCCGCGGTGCGCGCGCCGAGGATGACCGTGACCTCGTTGCCGGCCTCAGCCATCGCCCTCGCGACCGGGTACGCGACCGCAGCGCCCACGCCGCCGCCCACGACCACGCACCGCCCGAGCCCCTCCACGCGCGTCGGCTTGCCGAGCGGACCGACGAGGTCCGCTATCGTCTCGCCCGCCTCACGGTGCGACAGCGCGTGCGTGGTCTTCCCGACGACCATGAAGATGAAGCGCACCCACCCCTGTTCGGCGTCCCAGTCGGAGAACGTGAGCGGGATGCGCTCGCCGTGCTCGTCGACGCGGAGCATGAGGAACTGGCCCGGGCGCACCTTCGCCGCGACGGCGGGCGCCGCGACGGTCATCTCGAAGACCGCTTCGGACAGCTGTCGTTTCTGCAGCACCTCGAACGGCATCGGCCGTCCTTTCGTGGGGTGGTACCAAGTATACCCCGGGGGGCATATGGATGCGAAGGTGACACACGAAGGGGCGGCCCACCAGGGACCGCCCCCCTCGCGGGAACTCGGCACGACGCCGCTAGACGTAGTTCTTCACGAGCCCGTAGATGACAGGCACCTCGACGTACTCGCCGTTCCACGCCTTCACCGCCAGGATGATCTGGTAGACGAAGCCCAGGAGATACACGAGGAACCCGATCAGGAAGAAGCTCGTGATGAACCCGACCGCGTAGATCGCCACGCCGAGCGCGATCCCCTGATAGGCGTGGAGCTTCACGAACTTCTCGTTCTTGTACGGGTCGAGCAGGATAGCGATGATCGCCACAGGGAACCAGATCGGATAGCTGAGCGCCGCCAGTATCTTGCTCGTGTCGTTGGCCGGCGCCGGCTGTCCCGTGTCCACCGGCGGGTTGACGGGCGGCTGGTCCATTCCTTCACGCTCCTCTCGGATCGACTTTCCCTCCGTTTGATGATACCCCTCCTTGCTGGTAGAATCAGGAGGATTCTTAGCGCCTTCCGGCGGCAGTAGCAGTATCTACCCGTAGTCGCTGTACCGGAGGAGTCGAAGCAGTGCATCGCAGTCGCGCATCGGTCGCGATCCCGGCGCTCGCGCTCGCGTTCGCCGTCTTCTTCTCTCCCCTCGCCTCCTTCGCGGTGTCCGGCGCGGAGGCGGACGCGGCGCGCCAGCGCGCGGAGGACGCGAAGCACAAGCAGGCCGAGGCCGAGGCGCAGGCCGACCGACTCGTCGCCGAGACGAAGGCGCTGGAGTCGACGATCTCGCGCGCGCAGGCGGAGCTCGACGGCATCAACGGCAAGGTCGACACGGCCGAGGCGCGCCGCTCCCGCATCGAGAGCGAGATGGCGGGCCTACGCGCCGAGATCGCGGTCAAGCAGTCGCTCATCGCGAGCACGACCCAGGCGTACCAGGAGCGGCGCGACCTCCTCGGCAGGCGCGTGGAGAGCGCCTACCGGCAGGGGGACTTCTACTGGCTGCAGATCCTGTTGGAGTCGCGGAACCTGGCGGACCTCATCGCGCGCACGTCGTTCGTCGAGCAGGTCATGCGGCAGGACACCAGCATGATGTCCTCCCTCGACGACACGCGGCAGCGGCTGGAGCGCGCGAAGGCGGAGCTCGACCGCAGCTCGCAGGAGCTCGCGGCGAAGCGGGCGGAGGCGGC
This sequence comes from Actinomycetes bacterium, assembly GCA_021811025.1. Classification (GTDB taxonomy): domain Bacteria; phylum Actinomycetota; class Coriobacteriia; order Anaerosomatales; family JAJZPX01; genus JAJZPX01. The sequence continues at coordinate 322 of JAJZPX010000108.1, read as the reverse complement.
CGCGGAGGAGAACGAGCTGCGGCAGCTCCAGTCGGACCGCGCCTCCCGCCTCGCCGACCAACACGACGCGCAGGACGCGAAGGCGGCCCTGCTCTCCGAGACGAAGGGCAATATCGCCCGGCTGAAGGCGATCGTCGCGGCCGAGGAGGCGGAGGCCGCGCGCATCGAGCGCCTCCTGCGTGGAGGCGCCTCCCACGGGCGTGGCAAGTATGCCGGCTCGCTGACCTGGCCCACGCCGGGGTACGAGACGATCACCTCGCCGTACGGCTGGCGAATCCACCCCGTCCTCGGCACGAGGAAGTTCCACGCCGGCATCGACATC
>JAJZPX010000107.1 GCA_021811025.1 Actinomycetes bacterium | reverse complement strand
GATCGAGACGGCCGCCGTCTCGCGCCCGGGGACCGCGGAGACCGGCAAGGCGCCGGGAGGTCCCTCGCGGGGACGCAAGGAGATCCCGAAGCTGTCCGAGACGCAGACGGTGCGCATCTCGATCGGCCACCTCGACAACATGGTGAACCTCGTCGGGGAGCTGGTGATCCTGCGCTCGCGCCTCGAGGCGATAGCCAGGCAGGTCGAGCTCAAGCCCATGCTGGACGCGCTCGAGGAGCTGCGGCAGGTATCGGGCGAGCTGCAGCACGAGGTGATGCAGACGCGGATGGTTCCCGTCGGCAACATCTTCAACCGCTTCCCGCGCATGGTGCGCGACCTGGCACGCGACCTCGGCAAGGACGTGGCGTTCGAGATGGACGGCCTCGACATCGAGCTCGACCGCACCGTGCTCGACGAGATCGGCGACCCTGTCGTGCACCTGCTGCGCAACGCGATCGATCACGGCATCGAGCCGGCCGAGGAGCGAGTCAGGGCGGGCAAGCCGGAGCGCGGGGTAATCCGGCTGGCGGCGGCGCGGGAGCGAGACTCCGTGCAGATCGTGGTGAGCGACGACGGCAGCGGGATGGACGCCGAGCGAATCTGGGCCAAGGCGTGCGAGCGCGGGATCGTGGAGGCGGCGCAGCGCGACGCGTTCGACGAGGAAGGCATCCTCCTGCTCACGTGCACGCCGGGTTTCTCCACCGCCGAGACGGCGACGAAGGTCTCCGGCCGAGGGGTCGGGATGGACGTGGTGCGCGGCAAGATCGAGCACCTCGGCGGGTCGCTCGTCATCCGCTCCGCCGTCGGCCAGGGGTCCCGGTTCGTGCTGGGCCTGCCGCTGACGCTTGCGATCATCCAGGCGCTGCTCGTGGGGTGCGACGACCAGGTCTTCGCGGTCCCGTTGAGCTCCGTCGCCGAGGTGCTCTCGCCCCGCGAGGCGCGCATCGAGACGGTGGACGGCAGGCCCGTCGTCGTCCTTCGCGACGAGAGCGTGGCTCCGCTCCACCGGCTGCCCGTCATCGTCGGGACCGCACCCGCGAGCGAGCAGATGCCGGGAGAGCGCGAGCACGTCGTTCTGGTCGAGATGGCGGACCAGACGAGGGCTCTCGCGGTCGAGAAGCTGATCGGCCGGCAGGAGATAGTGATCAAGCCGCTCGGACGGATGTTCAAGCAGCTCAGGGGGCTCGGTGGCGCGACCGTTCTCGGCGACGGCCGAGTGGCGCTCATCCTCGACCCCCGGAGTCTGTTCGCGATGGGAGAAGCACGATGATGAGACCCGACCAGCTCTCCGAGATGCAGCTGGACACGCTACGGGAGGTGGGTAGCATCGGCGCCGGGCACGCGGCGACCGCTCTGTCGCAGCTGGTCGGACAGAAGGTCGACCTCGCCGTCCCGGTCCTGCAGCTGGTCCCGATCGGGCAGGTGCCGGAGATATTCGGCGGGCCGGAGACCCTGGTGGCGGCCGTCTACAATCGCCTGCTCGGCGACCTCAAGGGCAGCATCCTGTTCGCGGCTCCTCGGGCGAGCTCGCTCGCGCTCGTCGATATGCTCCGCAACCGCCCGGCCGGCACGACGAAGTCGTTCGGGCGCGGCGAGCAGGGATTGATGACGCACGTGGCCTCGGTCCTCGCCTCGGCGTACCTCGCTTCGATCGGGCGGCTGGCCGACCTGAGCCTGCTGCCGGCTCCGCCGAGCTTCGCGCTCGACATGGCGGCAGCGATCCTTGAGGCCGTCATGCTCCAGGTCGAGCAGCGCGCCGACTGCGCGCTGCTCGTCGTGACCAGGTTCTTCGAGAACGAGTCGCCCGTGGACATGCACCTGTTCTTCATGCCGGATCCGGACAGTCTCGAGGTGCTCCTCGGGAGGCTTGGGATGACGTAGGAGACGTCGGCAGCATGGAACCGTCGCGCTCGGGAGAGGTGAACGTCATCGAGGTGGGGGTCGGTGGGCTGGCCTTCGGTCAGTTCCCCTCGCTTCTGATGACGCCTGCCCTCGGGAGCTGCGTCGGAGTGACGTTGTGGGACCCGATCAAGCAGCGGGGCGGCATGGCGCACGTGATGCTGCCGACGACCGGCGACTCGCAGATGAAGGGCGAGGCGACGCGCTTCGCCGTCGTCGCGGTGCCGATGCTCGTCGACAAGCTCGTCAGGATGGGCAGCCCGCTGAAGCGCCTCGAGGCCAAGCTCGCAGGGGGATCGGCGATGTTCGGCGGAGACATCACGATGGCCTCGATAGGCCAGCGCAACGTCTCCGAGGTGAAGGCGCAGCTCGCGCGGTACGGCATTCGCCCGGTCGGCGAGGACGTCGGCGGCAGCCACGCCCGCACCATAGAGCTGCACCTCGACACGGGCGTGCTCGTGGTGCGCAGCTACCTGTATGGCATGCGCGAGCTGTGAGATGATGGTTCCGATGGCCGACGAGGAAGACTCCCGATGGAAGAGCTAGAGCTCGGGTCGGTCGCATCCCGGTTCCGGCAGGGCAGGCTCCGCATAGCGATCGTCGGAGCCAACATCCGCGCGGCCTCCATCCTGCGTCTTCTCAACGAGGTCGAGAACCTCCAGGTCGTGGCGGTGGCCGACCCCAACAAGGCGGCGCCCGGGATCAGGCTGGCCGAGGAGCTCGGCATCTTCGCGACCTCGGACCTCACCGAGCTGTATCAGGTCCACGGCCTCGACCTCATCATCGACATGTCCGAGGACGCGGACATCCACCAGACGCTCGTCACGCAGAAGCCCGCCGACGTCGAGCTGCTCGGAAGCGGCGGCTCCGAGATGGTGTGGGACCTCCTGATCGCCAAGAAGCGCGGCGAGGAGCAGGAGAAGCTGTTCGTCGAGCTGCAGGTCGCGTACGACAAGATCCGCAGCCACGAGCGGCGGCTGCAGTCCAGCAAGGAGGCGCTCGAGAGGGCGAACGAGGAGCTGGAGAGCCGGCTCGCCGAGATATTCTTCACGCACGAGTTCTTCAAGGCGCTCACGTCGTTCACGTCCGTCGACGACGTCACGTCGCTCATAGTGGACGGCGCGAACGGCATCCTCGGCGCCGAGATATCGTGCGTCTACCTCCTCGACCACACCGACTGGACGCTGCGCCTCCGCGGATGCCAGGGAAGGGGCGAGGAGTCCTTCGTGCCCGCGCTCCCGGTCTCGGAGACGATCCTCGGCCGCGCGTTCGCCCAGGGCGGCGTCGTGCAGGAAGCCGACGTCGCGCCGAACGAGGGCTCCGCGGCCTGGGCGTACGTGCCCGAGGAGGTCCGCAGCCAGGCGGCGATGCCCCTCCGCACGGGCGAGACGATCGTGGGGGTCCTTGCGATCGCCTCGACCGCCTTTCGCGAGCTGTCGCAGTCCGAGATCGAGCGCCTGCAGGTGATCGGCAACCAGAGCTCGCTCGCGCTGCAGAACGCGCTGCTGCACGAGGAGCTCGAACGGCTTTCCGTCACCGACCGTCTCACCGAGTTGTACAACCACGGGTACTTCCATCAGCGGCTCGAGGAGGAGATCGGGCGCGCGCAGCGGTTCGGGCGCACGCTGTCTCTCATCATGCTCGACATCGACGACTTCAAGGACTTCAACGACACGTTCGGGCACCCGCGGGGCGACAAGGTGCTCCAGAAGGTGAGCTCGATCGTCCGCGACAACCTGCGGGAGATGGACGTCGCGGCGCGGTACGGGGGCGAGGAATTCGTCGTCGTGCTCCCCGAGACGGACGCGGAGGGCGCCGTGGCCGTCGCCGAGCGCATCAGGCAGGGGGTCGCGGCGTTCCCGTTCGTCGGAGCCGACGGAGTCCCTGCGGTGCAGAAGACGGTGTCCATGGGCGTCGCCTCGTACCCGCAGCACGCGACCTCGCAGAGCCGGCTGATCGACCTCGCGGACAGGGCCATGTACCTCGGCAAGCGCAGCGGCAAGAACCGCGTCGTGCTGGCGGATTCGTGACGGTCGTCCTTCCTCCTGCGGCCCGTGCGGGGTAAGCTTGCCCCGGGACCAAGGAGGTAGCCCTGGATGGGGCTGCAGGCTGCACTGGCGGAGCTGCACGCCGATCGCTCGGTGGACGCGATCGTGCGCGACGTGCTCAGCTTCTTCTGCGGCCATCCGCGCGAGCCGTTCTCTGCCCTGGAGGTCTCCCGGCGGACGGCAAGGCCGCAGGCGCAGGTCGAGACGATCCTGCTCACGCTGAGCCGCTGTTTCGTGCTAGACTTCCACTCCGATCCGCCGTCGTTCAGCTACGTCCCTCAGCCGCTGCTCGACCTCGACGTGGAGAGGTATCTCCGACGAGTCGGGACGATCGAGGGACGGCTGCAGGACAACGTCGCGCGGTTCCGGCAACGCCACGAGACCTTCTAGAGCCCGTCTGCTTCGGGCGGCAGCGGAAGTCGATGAGAGGCGCATGCGACCGATCCGTCAGGGCGACAGGGGCGCGGGTGTCGAGGACATCCAGAAGCGCCTGCTCTCGCTCGGCTACGACATAGGGCACACGGGCGTGGACGGGGTGTTCCTCGGCGCCACGCTCGCCGCCGTCCGGAGCTTCCAGAGCTCGCGCGGGATGGCGGAGGACGGGATCGTCGGGCCCGAGACGTGGGCCGCGCTCGTGGACGCGACGTTCACCCTTGGCGATCGCCTCCTCTACCTGCGGTTGCCGTACTTCCATGGCCGCGACGTGCGGGTCCTGCAGGGAGCGCTCAACGCCCTCGGGTTCGCGTGCGGAAGGCCCGATGGGATCTTCGGCCCGTACACCGAGCAGGCCGTGCGGGAGTTCCAGCGCAACACCGGGCAGCCGGCGGACGGCATCGTCGGCACCGAGACGGTGCGCGCGGTGCTCAATCTCCAGCACGTGTGGGGCGACAAGGACCCGACGGCGCCCGTCGCGCTGAGGCTCGTGCCCGCGCGTGCGGCGGAGGTGCTCGCCCGCGTCCGCGTGGTCGCCCACCACGCGGACGCCGCGGGTCTCGAGGTCGCGACGCGTCTTGCGAACCTCGCCGTCGCGGCGTGCTCCGAGGCGGCGGTGATGATCGGCTCCTCTCGCGGGGAGGTGCCGGAAGGCTCCCGGGTGGTCCTCGTGATCGGCGCGTCGCCGCTGGCCGCCGAGGCGCCCGCGGCAAGGGTAGCCGTCGACAGCGGCTACGGCACGGAGCTGTCCGCGCGTCTCGTGACCGCGCTCGAGACCGTGCCCGGCCCCCGCCGCGACGTGGGAGTCGAGCTCGCCGGGGGCCTGGAGCGGGACGAGCGATGGCTCCAGCACGTGGCGGTCGGGCTGCTCGACGGGCTGTGCGCCGCGTTGGCCGACATGAGGCCGCCTGTGCTACCATGACATGGTTTGCCAGCGCCATGCCCGAGTCCGCCAGAGGGAGGTAACGACCCTGACGACCCGCAGCAGAAGCCTCGGCGCGTTGTTCCTAGCGCTCGCGCTCCTTCTGGCTTCCACCCCGGCCTACGCGGACACCATATCGGACAAGAAGGCCGAAGCGGCCCGAGTCCGCGCGCAGGTCGGCGCGCTCGACACGAAGCTCGAGATCGCGACGGAAGACTACAACCGCGCGTCCGATCGCTACGCGAAGCTCTCGCGCAACGTCCGCACCACGGAGCGCGCGCTCTCGCGCATCCGCGGCAAGATGGACAAGCTGCAGAGCCATCTCTACACCCGCGCCGACGACATGTACCGCAGCGGCCCGCTGGGCTTCCTCGAGGTGCTCCTGAACGCGAAGAGCTTCGACGAGTTCAACAAGACGTGGGACCTGCTGACGGACATGAACGCGCAGGACGCGTCGACGGTGAAGGACCTGCGGGCGGCCCGGGAGGAATCCGAGCGCTATTGCGCGCAGCTCAAGACGGCGCAGGCCGCCGCGGCCAAGCAGAAGAGCGCCATGGCGAAGAACAAGCAGGCGGTCCTCGCCAAGCTCTCCGAACGCAAGCAGATGCTCGCCGGCATCAACGCCGACATCCGCACGCTCATCGCGCAGCAGCAGGCGGCGGAAGCCGCGTCGGCGCGGCAGGCGTGGCTGGCGTCGTCCAGAGGCAGCGGCCGTACGTGGGCGGACGCGGGAGGCGATCCTCCGAGCAACCTGTCGCGGGGCCTGAAGGTCGTGTGGTGGGCGAAGAGCCGGCTCGGGGCGCCGTACGTGTGGGCGGGCGACGGGCCCAGCACGTTCGACTGCAGCGGCCTCACCATGTGGTGCTACGCCAAGGTGGGCGTCTCGTTGCCCCACAGCTCGGCGGACCAGATCAACCACGGCTCGCGCGTGTCGCGGGCGAACCTCGAGCCGGGCGACCTCGTCTTCTTCGGCCGAAGGGGGATTCACCACGTCGGGATCTACGCGGGTGACGGGATGTTCATCCACGCGCCTCACACGGGCGACGTGGTGAAGATATCCTCCCTGGATTCCCGCAGCGACTACGCCGGGGCTTGCAGGCCCTAGCCGCGGGGGCGGCGGTAGTCGAGACAGGCCGGCAGCCCGGTCGGGGGGACTATGAACGCGGGCTCCATCTGGGCTCCTCTCAAGCATCGCGAGTACCGGCGGCTGTGGATCGGCCAGACGGTCTCGGTCGTTGGCGACAAGGTCAATCAGATCGCCATGGCCGTCATGGTCTACAAGCTGACCGGCTCGCTCCTGCAGATGGGCGTGCTTCTCGGCATTACCATGCTCCCGGCCGCGCTCTTCGGCATCTTCGCCGGCGCGTACGTCGACCGCTGGCATCGCGGTCGCACGATGTTCGTCTCCGACATGCTTCGGGCGGGGCTCGTGCTCGTCATCCCGCTCGTCGTCCCGCTCGGCATCACGTGGGCGTACTTGATCGCGTTCCTCGTCGCCGGCGTCTCCCTCTTCTTCGAGCCCGCGAAGCTGTCGCTCATACCGGAGCTCGTCCCCGCCGAGAGTCTGATGGCCGCGAACTCGCTCGACAACGCG
>JAJZPX010000106.1 GCA_021811025.1 Actinomycetes bacterium | reverse complement strand
CACGATGACGAAGTCACCGGTGTCCACGTGCGGCGTGTACTGCGGCTTGGTCTTGCCGCGCAGTATCGAGGCCACCTGGCTCGCGAGGCGCCCCAACGGGATGTCCGTCGCATCAACGAGCAGCCACTCGCGCTGCACCTCGCCGGGCTTGGCGTGGTAGGTCTTCAATGGTCCTCCAACGTGTCCGAGCAGGTTCTTCTTCCGAAGGTTCACGGGGCTCCGGAGACGAACCCCTAGACTATAAGCGCGGATCACAGGGGTGTCAACGTAACAAACGGCCCCGGGCGTCTCCATACTGCCGATCGCCGACGACTGACTTGATACCCGTGGCCGCGACTTCTACCGCAACAGCCCCTCCGGGTACGTGACGCGCCACAGCACGAGGCCGCGTGCGGGCGCGGTCGGGCCGGCGGCGGAACGATCGCGGGACGCGAGCGCCTCGCCCACCCATCCCGGTTCGCGCTTTCCTCGCCCGACCTCAACCAGGGTCCCGGCGACGATGCGCACCATGGAGTGCAGGAACGCTCGGCCCCGCACGCGGACGACGACCTCCTGCTCGCCCAACTCGCACGCCGTCCCTATCTCGAGGAGATCGATGCTCCGAAGCGTCCCTCTGCCGGTCGCCGTCTGCAACCGCCGCGCCGTCTCGGCGGTGCAGAACGCGGCGAAGTCGTGCTCGCCCATGAGGTGCGCTGCTCCCTCGCGCATCGCGTCCAGATCGAGCGGCCCCTTCACCCACCACGCTGCGTCCCTCAGGAAGAGCGGCGGCACGGAGCCCGGCACGAGCCGATATCGGTACTCGCGCGCCAGCGCGTCGTGGCGCGCGCTGAAGCCCGCGGGCGCGAAGCGCACGCCTCGGACGACGATCTCCGGCCCTGCGAGCGCATTCAGCGAGCGGACGAGCGCCGCGGCGTTCGGGTCGGCGTCCTCCGACGGGAAGCTCACCACCTGCCCGAGGGCGTGCACCCCGGCGTCCGTGCGGCCCGCGCACTCGGTCTCCACGCGGCGCCGCAGCGCGGTCCCTAGCGCGCCCTCCAGCCGGCCCTGCACCGTAAGCTGCCCGTCCTGCCTCGCAAAGCCGGCGAACGGCGCGCCGTCGTACGCGACCACCAGCACCGTCGTCCCCGCCACCCTGACGCCTCCTATCCCGTGGCCGCGATGGCGGACAGCAGCGCGACGCCGGCGGCGAGCGCCACCCAATCGCGGCCGCCCATGTGCGACTCCCGCAGCCTCGTCCGTCCCCGCCCGCCGCGGTAGCACCGCGCCTCCATCGCGGTCGCGAGCACGTCCGCGCGCCTGAAGAGGCTCACGAACAGCGGCACGAGCACGGGCACGTACGCGCGCACCCGCGCCACTGGCCCGCCTTCGTCGAACCGCGCGCCGCGCGCCTGCTGCGCGGTGACGACCCGCTCGGCCTCCTCGGCGGTCGTCGGGATGAAGCGCAGCGCGACGTTGAGCATCATCGCGATGTCCCCCGTCGGCACTCCGAGGTACCCGAGCGGCCGGATCAGCCGCTCGAGGCCGTCGGTGAGGTCGATCGGCGTGGTCGTCAGCGTGAGGAGCGACGTGCCCACCACCAGCACGACGATCCGCAAGCCGAAGAACGCGCCTTCGAGCAGTCCGGCCGAGTCGACCGACACGGGCCCGAAGCGGAAGAGGGGGTGGGCTGCCCCCAGCGAGAGCGCGTGCACGAGGACGGTGAACGCCAGCAGCAGCGCCACGGCGCGCAAGCCGCGAAACGCCACGCGTGGCGGCACGCGCGAGACCCACAGCGCCATCGCGACCACAAGCGCGAGAGCGATGAGCCCGGCGAATCCGCGCACGAGGAACAGCGCCGCCGTGAGGGCGACTCCCAGCAGCATCTTCGTACGGGCGTCAAGGGAGTGCAGCGGCGACGGCACCGGCACGTACTGCCCGAGGCCGGTCGGGAACCTCATCGCGCCCTCCTCACGGAGGCGGCCAGGATCTCGGCCGCCAGCGCCGGGTCGAGCGTCAGCATCGGCAGCCGCGCTCCCGCCTCGACAGCCCGAACCTGCACGTCGAGCACGGGCGGCACCGCGAGTCCCGCCGCCTCGAGCGGAGCGGGCCGTGCGAGCAGCTCCGCCGCGGGCCCAACGAAGACGGGACTCCCGCCCTCGAGCACGAGCACGGTGTCGGCGAGCGGCAGCAACTCCTCGGCGTCATGCGTCACGACCGCGACCCCGCCTCGCCGCTTCGCCTCGGCGACGACCCCGAGCACGGCGGCGCGTCCGCGCGCGTCGAGACCGGCGGTCGGCTCGTCGAGCAGAAGGTACGCCGGCCGCATCGCGAGCACGCCGGCTATCGCCACTCGGCGCGCCTCCCCTCCCGACAGCGTGAACGGCGACCGCCTGCCGAACGCCTCAGGGTCGAGGCCGACGGCCTCGAGCGCCTCGTCAGCGTCGGCGCGCGCGTCCCGCTCGCTCCGCCCCAGGTTGCGCGGCCCGAACGCGAGGTCCTCCGCGACGGTCTCGGCGAACAGCTGCGCTTCCGGGCGCTGGAATACCAGGCCTACGCGTCCGCGCAAGCGCGAGGCGTCAGGCCCGGCGGTGTCGACGCCGTCCACGAGCACCCGGCCCTCGGACGGCGGGGCGAGCCCCGCCGCGAGGCGCAGAAGCGTGGACTTCCCCGACCCCGTCGCTCCGAGGACGAGCACGACCTCCCCCGGCGAGACCGTGAGCGAGATCCCGTCGAGCGCGCGGGACGAGTAGGCGGTACCGCGACCGTACACGAAGCCCGCGCGCTCCACCGTCAGCGCCACAGCGCCTCCAGGAGCGCCGCGGGCGTGAACGCATCCGCCCGCACGTCGACCCCGCGCAACCGCAAGCCCTCCGCGAGCGCGGCGAGCGGCGGCGGGGCGACGCCGACACGGTCCATGAGGAGGGCGTCGGCGAGAAGGTCCGCCGGGAGTCCGTCGAACGCCACGGACCCGTCGCACAGGGCGACGACGCGCCGCGCCGCCGCCGCCTCGGCGAGATCGTGCGTCACGCGGAGGATGCCGGTGCCTCCCGAGGCGAGCCGGCCGAGGATCGCGCCCACGTCCTCGCGGCCGCGAGGATCGAGCATCGCCGCGGGCTCGTCAAGCACGAGGTACGCGGGGCGCATCGCCAGCGCCCCCGCTATCGCCAGCCGCTGCTTCTGACCCTCGGACAGCAGGTGCGGCTCCCGGCGCTCCAGCCCGGCCAGCCCGACCGCCGCCAGCGCCTCGTCCACCCTAGCCCGCAGCTCCTCGCGCGGCACGCCAAGGTTCTCCGGCCCGAACGCGGCGTCCTCTTCGACCACCGCGCCGACGATCTGATCGTCGGGATCCTGGAGCACGAGGCCGACGCGCGAGCGCACCTCGAACGCTGTCGCGGCGTCGCGCGTGTCCATGCCGTCCACGTGCACCGACCCGCCTTCGGGCAGGAGCATGCCGTCGCACAGCAGCGCGAGCGTGGACTTGCCTGAGCCGTTCGCCCCCACCACCGCGACGTGTTCCCCGGGCGCGAGCGACAGCGTGACGCCGGCCAGCGCGGGCCTCTCGGCGCCGGGATAGCGGAAGGTAACGTCGGCAAGCTCGATCATGCGTCGATTCTCCCACAGGGACGCGAAGAGGGCCCCGGCGTTGGGGCCCTCTTCGGCATCGGTCGCGAGTTCGCTCTAGTCGACGAGCTCGATGATGACCATCGGAGCGGCGTCGCCCTTGCGCGGCCCCAGCTTCATGATGCGGGTGTAGCCGCCCGGGCGCTCGGCGAAGCGCGGTGCGATGTCCGCGAACACCTTGTGCACGAGCTCGCGGTCCCCGAGCTGCGCAAGCGCCATACGGCGCGAGTGAACGTCGCCCTTCTTGCCCCACGTGATGATGCCCTCGACGAGCGGCCGCACCTCCTTGGCGCGCGTCTCGGTCGTCTTGATGCGCTCGTTGGTCAGCAGCGCACGGGCGAGCGACCGGAGCATGGCTTCGGTGTGGCTCGCGTCCGTGCCGAGCTTGCGACCCTTCTTGGCGTGTCTCATGGAAGTTCGTCTCCTACTGCTTGAGGCCGAGGCCCATCTGCTGGAGCTTGTCCTTCACTTCCTCGATGGACTTGGCCCCGAAATTCCGGATGTTCAGCAGGTCGCCCTCGGTGCACTCGGTGAGCTGGCCGATGGTGTTGACGCCCTGCCGCTTGAGGCAGTTGTAGCTGCGGACCGACAGGTCCAGCTCCTCGATCGGCGTGTCGAGCACGCTCTCGCCCTCCTCGAGGGCGGCAGAGAAGATGCCCTCCTCGGACAGGGCGGTGACGGCCTGCTCGGCGAAGAGCATCATGTGCTCGTCGATGATCTTCGCGGCACGCGCGACCGCGTCGCTCGGGTCCATCGCGCCGTTCGTCTCGACCTCCAGGACCAGCTTGTCGTAGTCGGTCCGCTGTCCCACGCGGGTGTTCTCCACGACGTAGGTGCAGCGGACGACGGGGCTGAACAGCGAATCGACCGTGATGACGCCCAGGGGGTCGTCCGGCCGCTTGTTGCGATCCGCCGAGACGTAGCCGCGACCGACGCCCACGCGAATGCTCATCTCGAGCTTCGCGCCCTTGTTCAGACTCGCGATGACCTGGTCGGGGTTGACCAGCTCGAACTCGGACGGCACCTGCAGCTGGCTGCTCGTGACGGCCGCGGGACCGGACGCGGAGAGCGTTGCGATGGCCTCTTCGCCCGTCCCGTTCTCCCGGAACACCAGCTCCTTCACGTTGAGCACGATGTCCGTGACGTCCTCACGGACACCCTCGATCGCCGAGAACTCGTGCTGGACGCCTTCGATGCGGATCGAGGTGGCGGCGGCACCCTGCAGCGACGACAACAGCACCCGGCGCATGCAGTTGCCCAGGGTGTAGCCGAAGCCGCGCTCGAGCGGCTCGACCACGTAGCGCGCGGTGCGCTCGTCGATCACATCGACCGACACCTGGGGCCTCATGAATTCCGTCACTTCATAGCCTCCTTGGCTGACTTATCCTCGCGTCCTACTTCGAGTAGAGCTCGACGATGAGCTGCTCCCGGACGGGCGTGTCGATCTGGGCGCGCTGCGGCAGCGAGAGCACCTTGCCGGAGAGCTTCTCCACGTCGACTTCGAGCCAACCGGGCACCTCGATGCGCTGCGACGAGATGAGCGCACCCTTGATTACCCCGAGCTCCTTCGCCTTGTCGGCCACGGCAACCATCTCGCCGGGACGCACCCGGAACGACGGGATCGTGACCACTCGGTCGTTCACCCGGAAGTGGCGATGGCGGATGAGCTGCCTAGCCTCGTCCCGCGAGGTGGCGAGGCCCAGCCGGTAGACGACGTTGTCCAGGCGGCTCTCGAGCAGGCGCAGAAGGTTCTCGCCCGTGATGCCCTGCTGGCGGTTCGCCAACTCGTAGTAGCTACGGAACTGTTTCTCGAGCACGCCGTAGACGCGCTTCGCCTTCTGCTTCTCACGCAGCTGAACGCGGTACTCCGAGTCGCGCGGGCGCTTGCGCCCGGCCATGCCCGGAGGGTAAGGACGACGCTCCACGGCGCACTTGTCGCTGTAGCAGCGATCGCCCTTCAGAAAGAGCTTGATACCTTCGCGGCGGCAGAGTCTGCAGTCCGCGCCAGTGTAACGAGCCATCTTCTCGGTTATCCTCCCACTACACGCGGCGGCGCTTCCGCGGCCGGCAGCCGTTGTGCGGAACGGGCGTGCGATCCTGGATGCTCGCGATCTCGAGGCCGGCGGCCTGCAGCGAGCGGATCGCGGTCTCGCGGCCGGAGCCGGGACCCTTCACGAACACGGCAACGCGACGGAGACCGTGCTCCTGCGCGGCCTTGGCGCACGCCTCGGCCGCCATCTGCGCCGCGAACGGGGTCGACTTGCGGGACCCCTTGAAGCCGACGGTGCCGGCCGAGCGCCACGAGATCACGTTCCCCTGCGGGTCCGTGATGCTGATGATCGTGTTGTTGAACGTGCTCTTGATGTGCGCCTGCCCGACCGCGATGTTCTTGCGCTCGCTGCGCCTGACGCGGGCCTTGGCGCCCTTCTTCTTGGGAGCTGCCATGCTACTTGCCCTTCTTCTTCGCGCCTATCTGCCGGCGGGGCCCCTTGCGCGTCCGCGCGTTCGTGTGCGTGCGCTGCCCTCGCACCGGAAGACCGCGGCGATGCCGAAGGCCGCGGTAGCAGCCTATCTCCATGAGCCGCTTGATGTTCTGACTGACCTCACGGCGGAGGTCGCCTTCGACCTTGAGATTGCGGTCGATGAACTCGCGCAGGCGCACGATCTCCTCTTCGGTGAGGTTGCGCACCCGCGTATCCGGGTTGATCCCCGTCTCCCGCAGGATCCTCTGCGACGTCGTCAGGCCGATGCCGTAGATGTACGTCAGGCCTATCTCGACGCGCTTCTCTCGCGGAAGGTCGACACCTTCTATTCGTGCCAAAGCCGTTTCCTCCCGGTCTAGCCCTGCCGCTGCTTGTGGCGCGGGTTCTCACAGATCACGAGCACCCGCCCGTGACGGCGGATGACCTTGCACTTCTCGCAGATCCGCTTCACTGACGGTCGAACCTTCATCGAAACGTCCCTTTCGTTGCTTTCCCACTGAAGCCGGTGGAGCGGCAAGCATAGCGAGCCCGCTCGAACCGGCTTGCCGAAGGCGGCCTATGGTCCGCGTTCGGCGATATCGTCTCACCCAGCCGCAGGTGTCTTCTTTCCCGCTCCGTCCTGCCCGGCCTCGGACACGCCACCGGGCGTGTCCCTCTCGCTGCCGCAGGCACCGGACTACTTGAACCGGTACGTGATCCGGCCCCTGCTCAGGTCGTACGGCGAGAGCTCCACGACGACTCGGTCGCCCGGCAGAATCCTGATGTAGTGCATCCGCATCTTGCCGGAGATGTGAGCGAGCACCTTGTGTCCGTT